>JAGNIJ010000010.1 GCA_018001225.1 Kiritimatiellia bacterium
CCTGGAAAGCCTGGAAAACGCCAAGATCCCGCTGGAAATCCGCGAACTGGAGGTCAACCACGCCAAGGCCGTCAGTGATCACGAGTCCGAACGGCAGTACCTCGTGGACAGCCGCCAGCTGCTGGAGGAAGGCCTGATCTCGGAGCAGGAGGTGCAGCAGCAGGAGGTCAAAGTCGCCGCGGCGCGCGCGCAGGCCGAACGGCTGGCCCTCCAGCTGGAGTTGACGAAGAAATTCCTGCATCCCTCGGCGCTCGACCGGGCCCGGGCCACCTTGGCCTCGTCGGAGCAGGAGTTGCAGCTGGCCCGCGAGAAACTCTCCAATTGCGTGGTCCGTTCGCCGGTCGCCGGCATGGTGGTCTACAAGCCGATCCATGTCGGCAGCGAGTACCGCACGGTCCGCGTCGGGGACACGATCTACCGCAACCAGGCGTTCCTGGCCCTGCCGGACATGACCGAGCCCCTGGTGCAGTGCGACGTGCCGGAGGCGGAACTCTCCCTGTTGCGCGAGGGCGCCGAGGTCGTCATCGTGCCGGCCGCCTATCCCCAACTCCAGCTCCGGGGCGTCGTGGAATCCATCGGGTCCATGGCCCAGAGCATGGTGGGCCGGCCCGGCTGGCAGAAGTACTTCCGCGTCGTGATCGGCGTCACCGATTCGGACGAGCGCCTGCGCGCCGGGATGTCCGTGCGCGCCAGCGTCCTGTCCTATGCCCGGCCCGACGCGCTCCAGGTGCCGCGCCGCGCCGTCCGCTGGGACGGCGAGGGCGCTTGGTGCGAGGTCGTGAACGGTCCGGTCGCCGCGCGGAGGGCGCTTAAGCTGGGGCAAGCCGACGAGCAGAACTTCGAGGTGATCGAGGGCCTCGAGGCCGGGGAACGGGTGGCGATCCGATGAGTTCGGCGGCTCCCGTGCTGCAACTGGCCGGCGTGCGGAAAAGCTTCCCGTCGCCCGCCGGGCGCGTGGACGTGCTCAAGGGCGTGGACCTGGAGATCAGTCGCGGCGACTTCGTGATGATCACGGGCCCTTCAGGAAGCGGCAAGACCACCCTCTTGAACCTCGCCGCGCTCCTCGATTTTCCCACCGAGGGCCGGGTTACCTTCGGGGGGCGGCAAGTTTCCGGGCTGGGGGAGGAGGCGCTCTGCGACTTGCGGAAGCAGGCCATCGGCGTCGTCTTTCAGCGCTTCTGCCTGCTCGCGCACCGGACCGTTGTGCAGAACGTGCTGTTCCGTTTCCGCTACGTCGGAGGCGACGAGGAGGAAAACCGGAGGGCCGCGGCGCGCGCCCTGAACACGGTCGGCCTGGCGGACCTGGCGGATCGCCCGGTCCGGGTGCTGTCGGCCGGCGAGATGCAGCGCGTCGCCATCGCCCGCGCCGTGGCGCTGCGGCCCGAACTCCTGGTAGCCGACGAGCCGACGGGCAACCTGGATGCCGCCTCCGCGGGCGCCGTGATGGATTGTTTTCGCCGGTTGAATGCGGACGGATTGACCGTGCTCCTGGTGACCCATAACGAGGCGCTGCTCCGGTACGCCACCCGACACCTGGTCTGCGTGGAAGGAGCGCTGAAGCCATGAGCGCCCGTTCCGGCCTGCGTTTCTGGGCCCGGGATCTCTGGGAGGGCGTGCGCGCGGAGCCGGCGCGCGTGGGCCTGTCTTTCCTGGCCGTGGCCATCGGGTTCACGGCGTTGACGCTCCTGCTCGCCGTGCTGGACGGATTGCGGGCGAGAGCGCAGGAGTTGGTGCGCGAGTTGGGCGCCCAGGTGATGGCCGTGCTGCCCGAGTCCCGCGGCGCCGCGGATGCGCCGCCGATTCTGACGCGGGCGCAGGCCGACCGACTGGCCCGCCAGTTGCCGGAATGCCGCGTCACCGCCGCGCGGCGCTACGAGGTCGGCATGCCCTCGGACAAGAGCCGGGTGACGGTCCTGGCGACCGACGAGTATATGCTCCCCGTCCGCGGCTGGATGCTGGAGTCCGGACGCAACCTGGACTCGCACGACATGAGGGAAGGGGCGCGCCATGGCGTCATCAGTTCGGCCCTCGCCCGCCGCTGGAGCGCCGGGCCCGGCGCCCTGGTCAGCCTGGACCAGGTCTCCTTTCGGGTCGTCGGCGTTGCATTGATCGGAGGAGGCGATTTGGAGAAAGAGGCGGAAAATCCGCGCCTGCAAACCGGCGACCTGGTCGTGCTCGTGCCGCATTCGGCGCCCGTGGCCTGGGGCGATAAAACGCCGGACGCCTTCGGGCGGGCGGATGCCATGTTCATCCAGGTTCCTTCCGACCGCCGCGTGGAGGACCTGCTGCCGGTCGCGCGCGACTTGCTCGGAGCCGACGGGCTTTCATGGATCACGCCGGATATCCTCCTGCGCGGCGTGCGCCGCTGGCAGCAGGCCGTACGCCTGGCGGGCGGCAGCATCGCCCTGCTGTGCCTCGTCCTAGGCGGCACCACGCTCATGAGCCTGATGGTGGCGAACGTAAGGGACCGCCTGCCCGAAATCGGCCTGCGCCGCGCCATCGGCGCCACGCGGGGCGATATCGCGCGCCTGTTCACCCTCGAAGCCTGCATGGTGACCGGCCTGGCGGCCCTCGCGGGCATGGGGGTGGCCGGGTTGCTGGTGGAAACAGTGCGCCGGCGCTGGGGCGTCCCCGTTCGGCTGGAAGGGGTTGTGCTGTTGTGGCCCTTGGGCGCGGCGGCGGTCCTCGGCATCCTGTTCTCCTACTGGCCCGCGCGCCTGGCGGCCCGCATTTCCCCTGCCGAGGCTTTGCGCAATGAATGACGATCTGGTAGGATAGCCGCAAAGATTCGTCAGGCCGTTTCCGGCGCGGCCGGGGGAGATCATCGACATGAATGCTTTATTTTCACGGCGGGCGGGAATCATGGCGGGTTGCATCTTGGCCTTTAACCTGGCGGCGCGCGCCAACGAGCCGCCCGAAATCCGGCACCAGCCCGTCAAGGCGGCCATCCGCGGCCAGCCGATTTCCGTCATGGCGCGCGTCACGGACGACGCCGGGCCGGTCAAGTACGTGACGCTGTTTTATTCCCTGTCCCGCGACGCTGCTCCGTTCCGCGTACCCATGAAAGCCTCCGACGCCGACCTGTACGTCGGCACCATTCCGCCCGACCTCCTCGCGGATGTCGACCAGGTGCTGTATTATATCGAAGCCATGGACGCCGACGAGGCCACCCAGGAGACCGCCTGGAACACCATCGAAATCCGGAGCGCCTCCGCCCGGCCCACGGCGGAGGAGAAACCCGTCGTGGCTCCCGTGGCGCCGGCCCCGCCGCCTCGGGAGCGGTCGAGCCTCCTGGGCGTCGGGCTCATCGCCGGCGGCGCCGCCGCCGTGGCGGGCGCCGCCATCCTCATCGCGAACACGGACGACGACTCGTCGGATGATGACGACGATGATGACGAAGACTACTCCGGCGTGTACCAGGGCACCGTGACGGAATGCTTTGCGCCGAGCGGTCAGGCCCAGACCTGCGAAACCCGGAGCATGGCCCTGACCGTCTATGCCTCCGGAGACGTGCGCAGCACCAATCTCCGCAGCGAGACCCTGTTGACGGGGCGCATGAACGGCAACAAGTTCCTGCTCGTGGCCGAAATTTCGGGCGGCACCAACGGGGTGACCGGCGAGGTGTACTACGACGGCACCATCGTGGACCGGGAGCTGTTCGGCCGCATCACCGGGCGCGAGGAAGGCCCGGGCGGAAGCGGCGTCTATTCCGGCAGTTTCGACGCCACCCGGTCTCCGTAATTCGCCCTTCGACGTTCCCGGGCGGAGACGGCGCGGGACGCGCTACAGCGTCATTTCCTTGATGATCGCCCGCGCCGTCGCCGCGGGATCGGTCGCGTCGAGGATCGGGCGGCCCACGACCAGGAAATCCGCCCCGGCCCGCGCGGCTGCCGCCGGCGTGGCCACGCGCTTCTGATCGCCCGGGTCGCTTCCCGCCGGGCGGATCCCCGGGGTCACCAGCACGGTGCGGGCCCCGAAGCGCGCCCGGAGTCCTTCGACTTCCTGCGGCGAGCAGACGAGGCCGTGGATCCCCTGCTTCAAGGCCATGTCCGCCATGGCCATGACGTGGATCTGCGGATCGCGGGCAATGCCGAGTTCGGCCAGGTCCCGCTGGTCCAGGCTGGTCAGCGTGGTCACGGCCACCAGCAGGGGAGGGCGCGTGCTGCGCCGGGCCGCGTCGGCCGCGGCCTTGAGCATCACCCGGCCCCCGCAAGAATGAATCGTCAGCATGCCTGCCCCGCCCTTGGCGGCGGAGATCACCGCCCGCTCGACCGTGCGGGGGATGTCGTGCAGCTTGAGATCCAGAAAGACATTCTTGCCGCGCGCGCGAACGGCCTGCACGACCGCCGGCCCCTCCGCGCAGAAAAGCTCAAGACCGATCTTGTACCAGGTGATGTCCGGCGGCAGCCGGTCCACCAGCGCCAGCGCCTCGGCGGTCCCGGCGACATCCAGGGCGACGATCAGTTCGGAACGGGACATAGGTGTTTCCTTATCGGTTCCCCGTCTGTAGAGCATGGATCGGCACGGGAAAACAAGCGTTCATTTCCCGCGCGAGGGGGATTACCGCCGCAATCCTCTCATAAGCCGTCAGTTCGGAACCTCTACGGTCACTCGATAACGTCTTGCGGCCGCGTTATTGGTGTCGGCCATCGCGTCCTCTCCGCCGGCGCCGGGGCGCGGGTCGACGCCGGGGACATTGCTCCAGGCGCCGTCGTTCAGGGCCTCGTTGAACTGGAAGGTGTACACGCGGCCGGTCGAGCCGGGCTCGAAGTGCACGACCGTCGCGTTCCTGGCCTCGATGCCGGTGACGCGGAAGACATTGGCGGTGTTGGCCGGGTCGGTGTCCGCGATGTTCTCGTGCCGCAGCGTGGTGCCCTTGCCGGCGACGGCGCGGGCGTCCACGTCGGTCCAGTCCTCGCCGCCGCCCGGCGCAATGCCGCGCGCGGCGTACCAATCCAGGTCCGCCCCGCCCGTGCTGCGGAAGGCGGCCTGGATCGTGAGGTTCGCCTGCACATTCGTGTCGGTCCGGATCGGGTCGGTGGCCCCATCGCTCCATCGCCTGAAGACCACACTGGCGTTGTCCACCACGGCCGTGACCGGCGAGCCGTTGCCGCCGACGGCGACCTCCTGCGTCGCGACGCCGCCGATCGTGCCGCCCGTCCCGGCGCGGTAGATCAGCGTGTAGGTGATCTCGCCCGACCCGCTCACCGTGCGTTGCAGCAGGTTGCCGTTGGCGTCATAGACATAATCTATTTTCTCCCCGCCGCCGTAGTCGGCCCGGGTCAGCCGCCCGGCCTCGTCGTAGGTGTACTGGATGGTCACAGCGGACGCCGCGAGCGCCGGGAGCAGCAGGGCGAGGAGAACGCTTGTTGAACAAGGCGGGTTCTTCATGGGATGGCCTCATTTATTGATTACAGATCAAGCCAACTTCGTAGAAACAACACGTCATCCAGTTGACGGTTCACATCCTGCAGGACGGCCGGCAATTCGTCGGCGGGCAGTTCGTCCAGCGCCGGGTCCGCGGGGAGCGGAACTTCGAACAACCGGCCTGCGACCTGGTTGCGCAGGTCTTTCAGGTGGTTCTCTTGATGCCGCATCGAGCGCAGGAGGTGCCGTCTCACATTACGTTCCCAGCGGCGTATCATTTGCCGGCCGATCTCCTGCGGCGCCGGGCGCCCCCACGGCGAGCCGCCCTGCACTTCGTACAGGGAGAGCGGTTCATCGCCCCGCTGCCGGAAATGCCGGTCCAGTTCCTCGTCCCACCGGCGCGCCGCCGCCGGGTCCGCCGCGGGCGGTTGGGCCCAGGGCGAGCCGCCCTGCACGACATACAGCGGTCCGTTCGGGACGGGGCGTCTCCCCATGGCCTCTATGATGTGGAGCTGAAGCCGGAATTCGCCACTCGCGTGGGCGGGATTGAAATCGAAAAGCCCCCCGACGATGTCCGTGGAAGTGTATTCCGTCAGCGATTTCCGGACCGGCGATTCGTCCTTGTCCGGCGCGATGGGCTGGAAGGGCGCGCCGGGGAACGGGGTCTGCGCGCCGTGGATGTTGTAGGCCAGTTGCTCGAGCGGCGAGGGGCGCTGCGGGGCGGTATTCTTGGGTAGTTGATGGCATTCCAGATTCTCCGGCTGCGGGGGCGCATTCGTAGGCTGCAGGGGAGGCCGCCAGGGGTGCGCCAATTCAGCCGGGATGGGCGCCCGGAGCGCGACGGTCTTGCTAAACTCCTGCTGCGGAGGTCTGGGGAGGTCCGAGATCCGCGTTTCGAGTGCACGCTCCAGAAGAGGATCCAGTAGACGGGTGTCCAACCCCTCCCAATCGAGGCCATCCCTGTCAACACGCCGCAAGGGATCGTTGCCGACGTACTGATATGGATTGAGCTTCTGGGGAGAGCCGATGTCGGGCCAGAGGGGCTCGGGGGAGAGGAACCGGCCGATCGTGGCGTCGTACCAGCGCGCGCGCATCTGGTAGAGGCCGTTGGTGCCGTCCCGGCGCACGCCCCACGCGCCGGAGAAGGCGAACGGCTGGGGATTCGCGCCGGTGCGGGCGAGGATTCGGCCGTAGGGATCGTAGGCGTAGGCATCGGTCACGGCCCGGTCCATGTCGGTGAGCGCCAGGGTGTTTCCTGCCTGGTCGAAGTGATAGAAGTACGTCTTGTTGCCGTCGGCCGTGTCTACCATGTACAGCAGCCGGCCGGAGGGCGTGTAGATGTAAAACCGCGTCTGGTTGCTCAAGGCGTTCTGCTCGGCCACGATGGCCGGGAGCGGGAAGGCATGGTGGTGATAGAAATACGTGCCGGCGGCCCCTTCCGTGCGCGTCATCACGTCGCCCAGCGCGGTGTATTCCAGCGTCGCGGCGTTGACGTTGGTCAGCCGCGAGGCGCCGTCCCAGGCGAACGTCCGGCCGGGCGCGGCGGTCAGCCGGCCGCGCGCGTCGTGCGCGTAGCCGGCCGATGAAATCTGCGAGGCGGCATCGTACGCCAGGTTGGCGATGGCGGAGACCAGGTTCCCGGAGGGCGTGAGAGGGGCGATCAGGTCGGTTTCCGTCACGCGTCCCGAAAGGTCGTAGGTCAGCGCGAGGTCCACGTAATCGCCGGATTGCAGCCGGGTTAGCCGGTCGGCGTCGTCCCAGGTGTACGTGATGACCTCCCCGTTGGGGAGGCTCACGGTCCGCAGGCGGCCGTCGGCGTCATAGCCGAAGAAAACGGTCACGCCGGTCAGGCTGTTCGAGACCGAGGCGAGCCGCCCGTCGCCCGCGGGGCCGGTGTTGTAGCCGTACGTCACCGTGAACGCCGCGCCCGACCCGAGGGCCGGATACGTCACCGTAGCGAGCCGCCCGGCGGCGTCGTAGGTCGCGCCGAAGACCGCGCCGGAGAAGTCGGCGGCGTTGACGCGGCCCTCGGCATCGTACGCCAGCGCGAGCCCGGGGGCATTGGTGATCAGCCCCAGTTCGTCGCGTTGGAACGCCAGGTCCGGCCCGCCGGAATACTGGGCGCGGACAATCTCCCCATTGGCGTCGCGGGTGTACGCGACCGTCGAGCTGTCCGGCCAGGTGACCCCGGACACCCGCCCGACCGGGTCCCGGGCGTACTGGGTGACCCGGGATAGGGGATCGGCCAGGGTCTGCAGCCGGCCCATCGGCGTGGAAGCGAAATCCCAGTGCGCGCCGTTGAAGTCGGTGATCCGACTGACCCGGCCGAGCGCGTCGCGCGCGTAGGTCACCGTGCCCGTGTCCGGCAGCGTTACGCCCGCGAGCAGGCCGCGCGGGTCGTACGCGTAGTCCGTGTTCCGGCCCTGCGCATCCGTGGTTCGCGCCACGCGTCCCCGCGCGTCGTAGGTCGTGGTGTTCGTGTGCCCCAGGGCATTGACGGTCTGCGCGACGCGCTGCAGCGCGTCGGGGACCCTCGTCGTCATCCGGCCCAGCGGGCTGACCCACCCGGTGAGGACGCCGGAATTGTTGTAGGCGAGGGCCCACGTCGAGGTCCCGACGGTGATGTTCGTGGCGCGGCCGAGCGCGTCATAGCCATACGCGGTGCGCACGCCCGTGGGGTCCGTTACGGCGATCAGGCGGCCCGCCAGGTCGTACTCGAACGTCGTGGTCGCGCCGGTCCGGTCCACGAGGTTGGTCGGGCGGCCGTCTGCGTCGTAGCGGACATCCGTGGGCTGCCCCTTCGCGTCCGTGATCCTCGTCAGCCGGCCGGCGTCGTCATAGGCATATTCCGTCCGGTTGCCGCGCCCGTCGGTGCGGGCGGTCAACTCGTGGTGCTCGTTGTACTCGTAGAAGACGCTCGACCCGTCGGGGAACGCGGTCTCCGTCCGCCGACGGGCCGCGTCGTAGCGGTTGGAGACCGGGCCGGTGTCCGTGTCGGTTGCGGTTTGCAGCGTGCCGTCGAGATTATAGGTGAAGGCCGCCGCGCCGCCGGCGGGATTGGTCACGGCCAGCAACTCGCCGCGCGGGTGGTAGCTGAACCGCCAGGTGTTGGTTCCTTCGTCCGTGACCGACGCCGGCCGGCCGGCGGCATTGTACGCGCGCTCCGACCGCGTCCCGTCCGCGTAGTCCGCGCGGATCGGCCGGCCGGAAGCGTCATAGGCCAGGCGGGTGGCCTCGCCCAGCGCGTTGGTGACGGCCGCCAGCCGGCCCATCGGCGTGTAGCCGAAGGTCGTCGCGTTCCCGTCGAAGTCCGTGCGGCGCGCGAGGTTCCCATCCGCGTCGCGATCGAAGGCCGCCCTGTGCCCCAGGGCGTTGGTGATCCAGATGAGCCGCTTCTCCCCGTCGTACCTGAAGCGGGTCAAGTTGGTGTACGCATCCCGGTGAAGGGCGAGCATGCCGTCGGGGTAGTACACGTACCGGTTGGTCTGGTGCGCGGCGCTGACGGACTGCGTCATGAGCCCGACGGCGTTATAGGAATAGGCCATCGCCTGGCCCAGCGGATCGACCGCGCGCGTGACCTGGCCCTCCCGGTCATAGTCCCAGGACCAGGACCGGGCGCCGCGGACGAGGTTGGTGCGCCAGCCGCGCAGGTCATAGGCGTAGGTGTTCGTGCCGGCCGGCTCGCGCCGCCGGACGAGCCGCCCCATGTCGTCGTACGCATCCGCCGCCAGGAAGCCCAGGCTGTCCGCCCGGTTGGTCGCCCGGTCCATCAGGTCGGCCTGCTCGGCGACGGCGTACCCGGCCGGATCGGTCAGGGTGGCGAGCCTCCCGTTGGCGTCATAGGCGAAGGCCGTCACGCCGCCCGCCGCGTTCGTGAAGGCCGTCACGCGGCCCATCGCGTCGAGGCCCCACCGCTCGGCCGAGCCGTCCGGGCGCTGGATGCCGGTCAGCCGGCCGAGCGCGTCGTATGCGAACAGGGTGGGGCCGGTGTCGTCGTCCGCGACGGAGGCGACGGTGCCGTCGGCGTTATACGTCAGGGATTGCGTTCCGCCGCCGGGCCGGGCGAGGGCCACGGGCTGGCCACGCTCGTTGTAGGTGGCCGACCAGACATTGCTTGCGCGGTCCGTCAGGTTCGTCGGCAGCCCGCGCCCGTCGCGTTGGTAGTCCAGGGTGCTCAAGTTGGAGAACCGGTTGGTAGACAGGTCCTCGAAAACAAAGGTGACGGCCAGGCCCGGCTGGTCGCGGTTGGTGAACACCTGGACGGTCTCCTCGTAGCGCCATTGCGTCACGCGGGAGAGCGGGTCCACATAAGTTCCGATCTTCCGTGCCGCGTTGAGGCCGATGTTCGCGCTTTGTCCCAGCCGGTTCCTCGTGGCGATCGGCCGGTCGTAATCAAAGCCGAGAGTGAAGGTGTTGGTCCCGCCGCCCTGGTCCACGGTCCGGGACGCATACTGCATGTTCGTGTGACGATGGACCAGCACCCCCTGCGGATCGGTGACGGTCGTATCGCCGCCCGCGCCGTATTCGAACGAGGAGGCCGCGCCGTAGGCGTCGGCCTGGTTGGTGACCTGGCCGCCGGCATTGAAAAGCTGGACGTACGGCGCGTTGCCGGCCGGGTACTGGACGGAGGTCATCAACGCGCCGTTCCCGTTGGTGAAGGAGTGGGTGGCGTCGTAGGCGTACACGGTGACCTCGCCCGCGGCGTTGGTCGCGTGGGTCAGGGCGCCCTGCGCGTCGTGGCCGAAGCCGGCCGACCGCGTCCCGTCCGAGACGCGGACCAGGTTGCTCGCGGCGTTGTAGTCGAAGGTCAGCGCGCGACCGAGCCCGTCGGACACATTGGTGACCAGCCCGTCCGGCCGGCGCTGCAGCCGCAGGGCGTTCCCGTAGCGGTCGAGGATTTCCTTCGCGAAGGCGTGCGCGCTCCAGTCAAAGCGGTAGAGCCGTTCCGATTCCGGGTCGAGGAACCAGAGGTCCGTCCCGTCGGTCTTGAGCTCGTAGGGGTCGGGCTCCCGGTCGAAGTTCAGGGCCCACACCCCGCCCTGGCCGTTGGTGTTGTACACCTCGATGAACACCACCCGCTTGCCGGAAGGGAGCAGGACGTGCATATGCCACTCGGCCGGGTCCGAACCGGGCGAGCGCATGACCTGGGCGTCGAAGTCGGAGGACCAGCCGGAGCCCAGCGGCGTGCGCATCCCGTCCGTGCCCGGGTCGTTCAGCCGCGAGGCGTAGCGGCGCGTGAAGCGCAGGGGCAGGGGCCCGCCCAGGTCCAGGTCCGTGACCGGCGGCAGGACGTACTCGCCCGTCATCGTGGCGACGGGTTCCTCGGTTTCCTCCGCGTGGGGCGTCGCGCCCCGTGTGGCGTTCGGGGCCTCCACCGCGACCTCGTAATTCGCGCGGGACGTGAAAGCCGGCGTCACGTTTGTGAAGGCAAAGAAGATCTTGTTCTGTATGAACTGGCCCGGCGGCGCGTTGGTATCCACGTGGACCTTGTAGCTGGCCTGGAACGGCTCATCCGCGGGGACCGTGACGTTCCACTGCACGCCCGAGCCGCCGTTGAGGAAGACGGGGGTGGCGGTGGGGAAGGAAACGATATCGCTATACCCCGTCGTGCCGGGCCCGCGCCAGTCCGTGATGGTTACGTCCGTGTCCGACGATCGCTCGGGATCCAAAAAAAAGGAGTAATTGACCGTCTCGCCGGGAAACACGGAGTGGTCCTCGGAATCCACCTTGGCATATCCGACATTAGTAAAAATGAACGCCGGCGCGGGCGCGGGCCAAAGAAGGGAGATCGCGCACGTGGCCAACAGCTTTCCTGATTTCATGCAGTTCACCTCCGGGCGCTCTCGCCCCGATTCTTGTTCAATCCATAGCACGAACAACGAAGGCCTGTAATAAAAAAAACCGCGGGCGCCACCGGGTGCGTAAACTCGCTGTACCTTTTCGGGCCGACGTCCTACGATGAGCGGCAACCTTTCATGACGAGCCAGGTTCCAGGGGCATCCGGGGGCTGGATCGCGCGGTGGCTCCACCGCGTGGCCGGGGACCGGCCGGCCACCGAACGCAAGGCGCGCCTGGGCCTGTTGCAGGGCTGGGCCAGCATCGGAGTGAATACCGGGGTGTTTCTGACCAAGCTGATGCTCGGCCTGGTCCTGGGCAGTATCGCCCTGGTGGCGGATTCCGCGGACAGCTTCTTCGACGTGGTCGGCAGCGGGATCGTGGTCTGGAGCATTCACTGGTTCCGGCGGCCGCGCGACCGCGAGCATCCGTTCGGCCACGGCCGCATGGACCTCGTGGCCGGGCTGATCATGGCCGTGCTCCTGGTCGTCGTCGGCATCGAATTGGCGCGCACCTCCGCGGACCGGATCCTTCATCCGCCGGACTACGTGGCGCCGTGGTGGATGATCGCCGTGGTCGCCCTCGCCGTTCCCCTGAAGGAGGGGCTCGCGACCTTCTCCCGCCGGATCTCCGAGGCCACCGGGCTATCCTCCATGGAGGCCAGTTACTGGTACCTTCGGTTCGACGCCATCACCTCCGCAACCGTGACGCTCGGTTTGATCCTGTCCCGGTGGGGGTGGACGGCCGTGGACGGCTGGATCGGCCTGTTCATTTCGGGCGTGGTCGCGTGGACAGGAATCCGCCTGGTGATCGGCGGCATCGGCCCGCTCGTGGGCGAGGCGCCGACCAAAGAGGAAGTCGATGGCGTAGAGCAGGCCGCGGCGCGCGTGCCGGGCGTGCGCGGCGTGCATGACGTGATCCTGCACAAGTACGGCGATGTGAAACTGGTGTCCTTCCACATCGAGGTGGACGCGGCGCGGAGTGCGCTCGAAGCACACGACCTGGCCGAGCGCGTGGAGGACGAGGTCGAGAGCGTGACGGGCTGCAAGGCGATCGTTCACGTGGATCCTGTGGATCGGGGCCATCCCGCGTACGGGCGTGTGCGGGGATGGCTGCAGCAGTTCGTGGCGGGGGATGAGCGCCTGGTGGGTTTTCACGATCTGCGGGTGTCGGGAGAAGCGCATGGATTCGAGGTGTCCGTGGACCTGGTCGTTTCGGTGGATTTGCCGGAAAAGGCGTATGCCGAGGTGGCCGCCGGCGTCCGGGATCGGCTGCGCGAGGGGATCTCCGGAATCGGCGAGGCGAAGGTATCCGTCGAGGCGGCCTACAGCGGGGGGGCGACGGAACCCCGCTGAAATAGGGGGAAACAGCCGTTTTTCAGCCGGGAAAAATTTTTTAAAAAAGTCTATTGACACGCTCACGTTATCCCGATATCTTGGCAGCAGAATTTCGGGTTGTTTTTTTGTAGTTGCTCTTTAATGAGCCCTGTAGTCGCCTTGACCCGAGGCCGAAAGAGGGAAAGGCGACAGAGGGGTAGTTTGTCGTCTTGATCTTTGACAACCGAATAAGACTTACGCCACTTCGAATCAGAAGTGGCGCGATGTGTCGGAGCCTGTAATCAATTCCACAATCCCGTTTACGGGGTTGTTGATTTGGGATCAATAAACCGTCCGAGCCGGAAACGGCGAGGATGGGCTCAACGTTTTTTAACGGAGAGTTTGATCCTGGCTCAGAACGAACGCTGGCGGCGTGGATTAGGCATGCAAGTCGAACGAGATCCGGAGCTATAGCAATATAATTCCGGTGACAGTGGCGAAAGGGTGAGTAACACGCGGGCAACCTGCCCTTCAGTTGGGGATAGCTCTGCGAAAGCGGAATTAATACCGAATGTGGTCGTCCCGGGCATCCGGGACTGTCCAAAGCCGGGGATCCGAAAGGACCTGGCGCTGAAGGATGGGCCCACGTACTATCAGCTAGTTGGTGAGGTAACGGCCCACCAAGGCTATGACGGTTAGCTGGTCTGAGAGGATGGTCAGCCACACTGGGACTGAGACACTGCCCAGACTCCTACGGGAGGCTGCAGTCGAGAATCATTCGCAATGGGCGAAAGCCTGACGGTGCGACGCCGCGTGCAGGATGAAGGTCTTCGGATTGTAAACTGCTGTCGTGAGGGAGCAACGGCCACCGGGCTAACACCCCGGAGGCGTGATAGTACCTCAGGAGGAAGCCACGGCTAACTCTGTGCCAGCAGCCGCGGTAATACAGAGGCGGCGAGCGTTGTTCGGATTTACTGGGCGTAAAGGGTGCGTAGGCGGTTCCGTATGTCGGATGTGAAATCTCACGGCTCAACTGTGGAATGGCATCCGAAACTGCGGGGCTCGAGTACCGGAGAGGAAGGCGGAATTCTAGGTGTAGCGGTGAAATGCGTAGATATCTAGAGGTACACCGGTGGCGAAGGCGGCCTTCTGGACGGATACTGACGCTGAGGCACGAAAGCTGGGGGAGCAAACAGGATTAGATACCCTGGTAGTCCCAGCCCTAAACGGTGCGCACTTGGTGTGAGCGGCATTGTCCCCGTTCGCGCCGGAGCTAACGCGTTAAGTGCGCCGCCTGGGGAGTACGGTCGCAAGATTAAAACTCAAAGGAATTGACGGGGGCCCGCACAAGCGGTGGAGCATGTGGCTTAATTCGATGCAACGCGAAGAACCTTACCTGGACTTGACATGCGGCTGCAAGCCCCCGGAAACGGGGGCCCCCTTCGAGGGTGCCGCACAGGTGCTGCATGGCTGTCGTCAGCTCGTGCCGTGAGGTGTTAGGTTAAGTCCTGCAACGAGCGCAACCCCTGTGGTTAGTTGCTCTTTGGGCGCAAGCCCGAAGCACTCTAATCAGACCGCCTGTGAAAAGCAGGAGGAAGGTGGGGATGACGTCAAGTCAGTATGGTCCTTATGTCCAGGGCTGCACACGTGCTACAATGAACAGTACAGAAGGACGCAAAACCGCGAGGTGGAGCTAATCCCCAAAACTGTTCACAGTTCAGATTGAAGTCTGCAACTCGACTTCATGAAGCTGGAATCGCTAGTAATGGCGCATCAGCTACGGCGCCGTGAATACGTTCCCGGGCCTTGTACACACCGCCCGTCACATCATGGAAGTCGACTGCACCCGAAGTCACCGGTACGACCCGCAAGGGAGGATGGTGCCGAAGGTGTGGTTGATGACTGGGATGAAGTCGTAACAAGGTAGCCGTAGGGGAACCTGCGGCTGGATCACCTCCTTTCTAAGGAGCACCAAGGCGGTTGATTGGAAGACGGGTTGATTGGAGGATTGGTTTCCAATCATCGAATCATCAAATCAACAAATCAACCTGCTGCGGTAGGACAATCGTCCCGCCCCGTTTTTAACGGGGCGAAGACGACCTTCCGACGGGGCAACCCGTGGGAAGTTTCATCATCAGGCCTGGCACGTCGCGCCGCTTCTGGTCCGAAGATTGCGTAAGTCCAACGGATGGTCGTCTCGGCCCTCTTATTTTTCGAGGGGGCATAGCTCAGTTGGAAGAGCACGAGCTTTGCAAGCTCGGGGTCAGGGGTTCGAACCCCCTTGCCTCCACCAGGCTTCGTCCGAGGCGAAGCCGAGGATGAAGCCTGCCACGGCGAAGTCCCCGACCGCAGGGAGGGGGTGAAGCCGGGCCGGACTTGGAGTTCGCCTCGAACTACGCCCGGGCAAGCCATAGCGAGGTTTTGCTCGGGCGTGTAGCTCAGTTGGTTAGAGCGCGTCCCTGATAAGGACGAGGTCCCTGGTTCGACTCCAGGCACGCCCATGCCATCCGGTTTATTCGGTCTTGAACATTTTCCCGCCGCAGGCGGGTGGTTCTTTGACAATTGCATAGAGAGAGGGGTAGTACAATTCTTCACCGAAGAATTAACTAGATTCCCCGACGACCCGGCGCGCAAGCGGCGGGAAGAAGGGGATGTGACCAATGAATTTTGGTCAAGCTCAAAAGGGCGCATGGTGGATGCCTTGGCATCAGCAGGCGATGAAGGACGTAGCAAGCTGCGATAAGCTCCGGGGAGCGGCAAACACGCATTGATCCGGAGATGTCCGAATGGGGAAACCCATCCCGAGTCATGTCGGGATACTGGAGCTCGAATAAAATAGGGCTTCAGGGCAATACCGGGGGAAGTGAAACATCTCAGTACCCCGAGGAAAAGAAAGCGCAAGCGATTCCCTGAGTAGTGGCGAGCGAAAGGGGAACAGCCCAAACCCCGCGGTTTACCGCGGGGGGTTGCGGGACTCCGATATGAGACCGGGACGGATAGAGGAAGGTTCTGGAAAGAACCGCCAGAGAGGGTGACAGGCCCGTACTCGAAATCCGAAACGGCTCTAGGAGTATCCCAAGTAGAGCGGGACACGTGAAACCCTGCTTGAATCCGGAAGGTCCACCTTCCAAGGCTAAATACTTGCTGATGACCGATAGTGAACCAGTACCGTGAGGGAAAGGTGAAAAGAACCCTTTTTAAGGGAGTGAAATAGTACCTGAAACCATACGCTTACAAGCTGTGGTAGCCCTGCCCCGCCGCAAGGCGGGTGTCGGGGTGGCCGCTTGCCTTTTGCATAATGAGTCCGCGAGTTACGTTATCCGGCGAGGTTAAGTCGCGACAGCGACGCAACCGTAGCGAAAGCGAGTGCGAAATGCGCGTCTAGTCGGATGCCGTAGACCCGAAGCCGTGTGAGCTACCCATGGCCAGGATGAAACGAGGGTAACACCTCGTGGAGGTCCGAACTAGTGGATGTTGAAAAATCCTTGGATGAGCTGTGGGTTGGAGCGAAAGACTTACCAAACTCGGTGATAGCTGGTTCTCCTCGAAATAACTTTAGGGTTAGCCTGCGCGATTGCTCGTGCCGGAGGTAGAGCACTGAATGGACTAGGGTCCTTACCGGGATTCCGACGCCAATCAAACTCCGAATACCGGCGCAGACACGCGTGGAGGTAGACAGCGGGGGATAAGCTCCGTTGTCAAGAGGGAAAAAGCCCAGACCGCCGGCTAAGGCCCCCGAAGCAGGTTAAGTGCGTAAGGATGTGAGATTGCTAAGACAGCTAGGATGTTGGCTTAGAGGCAGCCATCATTTAAACAGTGCGTAACAGCTGACTAGTCGAGTGATCTCGCGCCGAAAATGATCGGGACTAAAACCTGCTGCCGAAGCCGCGGATTGACGGCGCTCTTCGGAGCGCTGCCAGTGGTAGAGGAGCGTTGTGTGCGGATTGAAGTCCGAGGGTAACCGGAGATGGACTGCACACAAGTGATTATGCGGACATGAGTAACGACAAGTCCGATGAGAATTCGGACCGCCGAAATCCCAAGATTTCCTGGGGAAGGTTCGTCCACCCAGGGTTAGTCGGTCCCTAACCCGAGGCCGAAAGGCGTAGGGGATGGGTAACAGGTTTAATATTCCTGTACTACCGGCTTGGCGTTCGAGCGATGGAGGGACGCAGGAAGCTAGGTTGGCCATCGATTGGAAGTGATGGTCCAAGCCCGTAGGAGGTTCCGGTTGGCAAATCCGCCGGGGCAACTCCGAAAGGTGACGGGACGTTCCCGCGCGAGCGGGGGCGGATCAACCGATGCTAGACTGCCAGGAAAGACCTTCTAGCGAGCCAGGCAGGTAACCGTATCGCAAACCGACACAGGTGGGAGGGTAGAAAATACCCAGGCGCGCGAGAGAAACCTCGTTAAGGAACTCGGCAATCTAGCCCCGTAACTTCGGAAGAAGGGGTCCTCCAAGGGGTCATCGTAACAGAGAAGCCCGCTGGAGGCGCAGTGAAAGAGCTCAGGCGACTGTTTATCAAAAACACAGCACTCTGCTAACTCGCAAGAGGATGTATAGGGTGTGACACGTGACCAATGCCGTAAGGTTAAGGTGAGAGGTTAGCCGCAAGGCGACGCTTTGAACTGAAGCCCCGGTGAATGTCGGCCGTAACTATAACGGTCCTAAGGTAGCGAAATTCCTTGTCGGGTAAGTTCCGACCTGCACGAATCGTGTAACGATCTGAGCGCTGTCTCAACGAGGATCTCGGTGAAATTGTAATTCCGGTGCAAATGCCGGATACCCGCAGTAGGACGGAAAGACCCTGTGAACCTTTACTGTAATCTGATATTGGGTTTTGGTTGATGATGTGTAGCATAGCTGGGAGGCTGCGAAGCTTGGGCGTCAGCTCAGGTGGAGCCAACAGTGAAATACCAGTCTTTATTAACCGGAATTCTAACCGTGTCCCGTGAAACCGGGCGGGGGACAGTGTCAGAGGGTCAGTTTGACTGGGGCGGTTTCCTCCAAAAGAATAACGGAGGAGCGCGAAGGTTCCCTCAGCACGGTCGGCAATCGTGCGTAGAGCGTATAAGTAGAAGGGAGCTTAACTGCGAGACTAACAAGTCGAGCAGGTGCGAAAGCAGGCTTAAGTGATCCGGTGGTTGCAAGTGGTAGCGCCATCGCTCAACGGACAAAAGGTACTCCGGGGATAACAGGCTGATCGCCGCCAAGAGTCCATATCGACGCGGCGGTTTGGCACCTCGATGTCGGCTCATCGCATCCTGGGGCTGTAGAAGGTCCCAAGGGTTTGGCTGTTCGCCAATTAAAGCGGTACGCGAGCTGGGTTCAGAACGTCGTGAGACAGTTCGGTCTTTATCCACTGTGGGCGCATGACATTTGAGGAGAACATTCCTTAGTACGAGAGGACCGGGAATGACGCACCGCTGGTGTTCCGGTTGTCCCGCCAGGGGCATCGCCGGGTAGCTATGTGCGGAATGGATAAGCGCTGAAAGCATCTAAGCGCCAAGCCGTCTCCAAGATAAGATGTCAATTTCCGGGGGCGCAAGTCTCCGGGATATAGGCCGGTTGAAGACCACGACCTTGATAGGCTGGGTGTGTACGCTCCGCGAGGAGTTGAGCTAACCAGTCCTAATCAGCCTATTAGCTTGACCATTTTTTTACGTACTTCGGGTGGCCCTCCCATGCAGGGGGACCGCCACCCTCTCTCTATGCATTGTTCTTTTAGAGTTTTTCCCGGCGACCATGGCGAGGAGGAAACACCCGTTCCCATTCCGAACACGATCGTTAAGCTCCTCAGCGGCGATGGTACTGTGGTAATCGGCCATGGGAGAGTAGCACGTCGCCGGGTTTATTATTTCACGGGGCTGTTCGGTGGAAACCGGACAGCCCCTTTTTTTAAAGCATGAACCGCGGTGGACACGGATGAATCGGATGACCGGATGGAGATCTGCGCATCCGTGTAATCCGTGGTCCCCGAATCAATTGCCCGCGAAATGAAGGGGCGGTTTCGCGGGGCCGAAGCAGCAGGATACGCCCGGAACCCTAACCGTTAGCAACATGGAAAAAACCAAGGTTCAGAAGCAGAAGATGGATGTCGACCTTCAAAAACTCGAAGGCGACGAGCAGGCCGATGCCTCCAAGATGTACGAAGACACCCTCAAGGAATTCAACGAGGGCTCGATCGTCAACGGCAAGGTCCTGGAAGTCCGGCCGACGGAAGTCCTCGTGGACATCGGCTACAAGTCCGAAGGCTGCATTCCCCTGTACGAGTTCGGGACGGCCGAGGATGTCAAGGCGGGGGACCAGGTCGAAGTGCTCCTCGAGAAGCTCGAGGACGACGACGGCATGGTCGTGTTGAGCAAGAAGCGCGCCGAACAGCAACGCACCTGGAACCGCGTGGTGGACACCTGCGAAGAGGGCTCCATCCTCGAGGGCACGGTCAAGGGCCGGGTCAAGGGCGGCCTGATCGTGGATATCGGCGTGGACGCGTTCCTGCCGGGATCCCAGGTCGACGTGCTGCCCGTCCGCAACCCGGACGAGCTGCTCGGCAAGAAGCTGGAATTCAAGATTCTCAAGATCAACAAGGAACGCCGCAATGTTGTGCTGTCCCGCCGCGAACTGCTCGAGGAGCGCCGGCGCGAACAGAAGAAGAAGCTGCTTACCGAGATCCAGCCCGGCCAGGTGCGCAAGGGCATGGTCAAGAATATCACCGACTTCGGCGCGTTCATCGACCTGAACGGCATGGACGGCCTGCTCCATATCACCGATATGAGCTGGGGCCGCCTCAACCACCCCTCGGAAATGCTCGCGGTCGGCCAGGAAGTCGAAGTCACCGTGCTCGACGTCAATCTGGAGAAGGAGCGCATTTCCCTGGGCCTCAAGCAGCGCCTCCCGAATCCGTGGGACGACATCGAGGCCAAGTACCCGATCGGTACCCGCATCCGTGGCAAGGTGGTCAAGCTGGTCCCGTACGGCGCGTTCGTCCAGGTCGAGGAGGGCGTCGAGGGCCTGGTGCACGTCTCCGAGATGTCCTGGACCAAGCGTGTCGTGCGCGCCTCGGATGTGCTCAATGTCGACGACATGGTCGAAGCCGTCGTGTTGAATATCAACAAGGACGAGCAGAAGATCTCGCTCGGCATCCGGCAGACCGAGGCCAACCCGTGGGACCTGGTGGCCCAGCATTACGCCATCGGCGCCCGCGTCAAGGGGGTGGTCCGCAACTTCACCAACTACGGCGCCTTCGTCCAGTTGGAGGAGGGCGTGGACGGCATGATCCACGTCTCCGACATGTCCTGGACCCGCAAGATCAACCACCCCTCGGAAGTCCTCAAGAAGGGCGACGAGGTCGAGGCCGTCGTGCTCGAAGTCGATGCCGTGAACCAGCGGATCAGCCTGGGCCTCAAGCAGGCGCAGGAAGACCCGTGGACCGGTATTTCCTCGCGGTACCAAGTGGGCCAGAAGGTCAAGGGCAAGGTCACCAAGCTGGCGTCCTTCGGCGCCTTCGTGGAGATCGAGGAGAACGTAGAGGGCCTGGTACACATCAGCCAGGTCAGCGACCAGCACATCCAGAAGGTGCGCGACGTGTTGCAGCCCGGCCAGGAGGTCGAGGCCCGCGTGATCAAGGTGGACCCGGTCGAGCGCCGGATCGGCCTCTCGATCAAGGCCGCCCAACTCGCCGACGACGAGTTCAAGGTGGACGATTCGATGCTGGAAGGCCTGCGGCCGGGCGAAGACCTGGTGGATCTCGCGGGCGCCTTCGACGCCGCTCTGGGCGTGGCCGGCCAGACCGCGGAGGAGTGGCGCCCGGGCGAGAAGAAGGAGGAGGCGCCCGAGTCCGGGTCCTGACCTGTCTGCAGGGAAAGCCCAGGAAACGCCGGCGGTCAAGCCGCCGGCGTTTTTTTCGCTTCATTTCCGGGCGTAAATCCGTACCATCGCTCGAGAAACTGATACCCCATACCGGTCATGCCTCCATCCATCGATCCATCGTTCCACGTGCTGGCCTCCCGGACCGTGGATCTCCATTCCGCGGACGAACTTCGCATTCGCCTGGAGCGCGCCCGGAAAGAGCACCGGCCGCTGCGCGTGAAATACGGGGCCGATCCGTCCGCGCCGGACATCCACCTGGGCCACGTGGTGGGTCTGAATAAGCTGCGCGAATTCCAGGACCAGGGCCACACCGTGGTCTTCATCATCGGCGATTTCACAGGCATGATCGGCGACCCGTCGGGCAAGTCCCAGACCCGGAAAGCGCTCTCCCGGGAACAGGTCCGGGAAAACGCGAAGAGCTACCAGGAACAGGTGTTCAAGATCCTGGACCCGGCGCGCACGGAAACGCGCTTCAATTCCGAATGGCTCTCCCCGATGACGTTCGAGGATGTCATCCGGCTTTCCGCGCACGTCACCGTGGCCCAGATGCTGGCCCGGGACGATTTCGGGAAGCGTTACGCAGCCCAGCAGCCGATTTCCCTGGTCGAGTTCCTGTACCCGCTGGTCCAGGCGTACGATTCGGTGATGGTGAAGGCCGACGTGGAGCTGGGCGGCACGGACCAGCTGTTCAACCTCCTGCTCGGCCGCGAATTGCAGAAGGTGTTCGGCCAGGAACCGCAGATCGCCATGACGCTGCCTTTGCTCGAAGGTCTCGACGGCGTCAACAAGATGAGCAAGAGCCTCGGTAACTACATCGGGGTGACCGAGCCGCCGAAGGAAATCTTCGGCAAGATGATGTCCGTCAGTGACGAACTCATGTGGCGCTATCTGTCCCTGGTGCTGTGCCGGCCCGAGGCGGAAATCGAGGCGCTGAAGAAGGACGTGCAGGCCGGCCGCCGGCATCCCCGGCAGGTGAAGGACGGGATCGCGCAGGAGGTCGTCGCCAAGTTCCACGGGGCCGGCGCGGCCCGGGCGGCGTCCGAGGAGTTCGCCAAGGTCTTTTCGCAGGACCAGGTCCCCGCGGATATTCCGACGGTGCGGCTGGAAGCGGCCGACCGCCCGGACGGCCGGATGAATATCGTCGCCCTGCTGGTCAAGGCGGGCCTGGCCTCGAGCAACAGCGAGGCGCGGCGGTTAGTGCAGCAGGGCGCCGTGCGGGTGGCGGACGTTAAGGTCTCCGATCCGAAGGCCGCGGTAGAGGTTCCCGACGGGGTCGTGATCCGGTGCGGCAAGCGCGGCTTTGCCCGCGTGGGATAGCGCCCGGCCTCAAATCGCTTCCGTTTCTTCTCCGGACTTGGACTTGTTCCATGCGCCGTGACGGCCTTGCCGGGCCTTGCTTTCCAGCCTCTTGAGGTTCTGGCGCTTCTGGTCGCCTAGGCTGCTGCTGATGGGCATGCCGTAGATCCGGGCCAGGCCTTCCGCGACCAGCATTTCGTCCAGATCCCCGGCGTCCGTGGTGATGAACGCGTAATACCGCGGCAGCGCGCTCTGGCCCCGCGCGTCCTCCCACTTGGTCGCGATGGTCAGCGGCTTGCCGGCCAGCGCCTGCGTCGTGAAGCGGGCGGCCTTGTGGCCGATGTTCAGCGCCTCCTCCGCCTTCAGGTTGAAGTAGCGACCCTGATCCTCGACGCGCTGGGGGAAGTTCAGGCTGGTTTCGGGCGCGTCCACGTAATAGAGGCGGAAGATGTACTCCTTGCCCTGGTGGCTGATGTGCAACGAGTCGCCGTCGTTGGAGTCGTTGTGCTCGAGGCGGCAGTTTTCAAGAAGGGTCCATCCGTTTTGTTTGCCGATCCGCGGGCCGAGCGAGTCGGCCGAGGTCCGGCCGGGCCTGTCGGGCGCGGGGGATGTTCTCCGCACCAGCCGGGGCGGGGCGGCGCCGCTCATTTGCCGCGCCAGGATCTGGTCCTCGCGCGTGAGGCGGGTGATGGGGATGCGAAAGAGCTCGTTCTGGGGGCTGCGCAGCACGACGGTGTCCGTGACGATATCCACGAATTCCGCCTCGATCTGCGCCGACGAGGCGCTGGTCCAGATGCGGAACGAGCCTCCCGTGCGGCGCGCGGCGGGGGACGGGGCGGGCGCGGCGGGGCCGGCGGCGGCCGCCGGGGCGGGAACCCACTCCTCCACCTCCGGGGCAAAATCGAACTCCGCGCCGGCTGAAATCAGAAGGTCGAAGACCTCCTTGCGGTTCTGCAGGTGCGCGGTCAGGACGGGCGTGAGGCCCTCGGCATCGTTGGCGTTGACATTGGCGCTCGCGGCGATCAGCAGGCGCTCGATGCCGGCCTGGCCCGCGGAAGCGGCCAGGTGCATGGGGGTCCGGCCGTGCGCATCCTGCGCGTTGACGTCGGCGCCCCAGGCGATCAGGAGGTCGGCGGCGGCCTCCCGCCCGAGTTCCGCCGCGACATGGAGGGGCGTGGCGCCTTGCAGGTCGCGGAGGTTGACGTCCACGCCGACGGCGCGGTTGAGCGCCAGTTCCTCGCGATGGTCGCGCCGGACCGCGTCGTGAATGGAGATTGTGGGGCGGGCCATCCGGACCACGCGGGGCGGGCGTCGCACTTCGCAGCCCGTCAGCAGCGCGAGGACCGCCAGCGCCATGCCCGCCGCCAGGATCTGCAGGACTCTCTTCTCGTTCATGGGGATCCCACCCGAACCGCCGGTCAGCATAGGGAAACGGGCCGGGCAAGGCAACCCGGCAGATGATGCCGGCCGCCCATTTAAGCGAGAAACTCCTTGGCTCACGACCGGGGGTATGGTAGCGTGCGCCCGATTCAGGAGCAGCCGATAATGCGCCGAAACATAGCGGGCCGTTGGAGGGGGATCGTGGCCGCCAGCCTATTGGCGGCCGCGGGGCCCGCGGCGGGGGCGGCCGAGAAACAGTCGGCCGAGGTCGGCGGCGCCGAGATCCACGCCGACCAGTTGGAATACGAGTCCGCGAAGCGGCTTCTGACCGGCCGGGGGAATGTCGTGATCGTGCGCGAGGCCGACGTGCTGCGGGCGGACCACGTGACGTACCGGACCGACACGCAGGACGCCGTGGCGCAGGGCAACGTCGTGCTGGAGCGTTCGGGCAGCCTGTGGCGGGGGGAGAAGCTGAAGTACAACTTCAAGACCCGCCTCGGCGATTTCGGCACCTTCGAGTACTTCGCCGATCCCTATTACATACGCGCCAAGGAATCCCGGCAGGTGTCCTCCAACGAGTTCGTGATGAAGAAGGCCGTCTTCACCACGTGCGAAGGCGAGCGCCCGCTGGTCTTCATGAAAATGAGGGAGGCGAAGATCATCGACGACATCCGGTTGCGCGCGAAGGGCGTCTGGATCTTCCTGGGGCCGCTGCCCATCCTCTACACGCCGTTCCTGTCCAAGCGGCTGGACAGCATGGGCTGGGAGTTCGTGCCCGGGCGCAGCGGCCGTTCGGGATACTTCCTGCTGTCCGCCTACACGTTCCCCGTCTCGTCCAACCTGCTGTCCTCCACGCACATCGATTACCGCAGCGAGCGCGGCTGGGCCGGCGGGCAGGACTTCATCTGGGGCAAGGCCGGGACCACGCCGCGCGGCCTGGTGACGGTGTATTACGCCGACGACCAGAAGCCGTTCAAGGACGAGGAGGAAGAGGAGGAGTGGGGCGAACTGGTGGACAGCGACCGCTACCGCCTGCGCCTCTCGGACGTGCGCAGCCTGGGGACGCGGGACACCCTGGTCACCGAGTTGAACTACTTGAGCGATCCCCGCGTGATCGAGGAGTTCTTCAACGAGGAGTTCCGCCTCCGCTCCCTGCCGGAGAACCGCGTCTCGCTGATCCACCGCGGCGACCGGTACACGGCCTCCCTGTCCGTGAACAAGCGGCTGAACGATTTCTTCGCAAACGTCAACCGCCTGCCCGAGGCCCGGCTGGACGTCCCGCGGATGCAACTCGGGGACACGCCCTTCTACTACGAGACCTATAACGGGGCGGCGTGGCTGGAACTGGAGTATCCCGAGGGCTTCGAGACCAACAACTACGACGCCATCCGGCTCGACTCCAGCCACATGCTGTACTGGCCGACCCGGCACTTCGGATTCCTGACGATCACCCCGCGCGGCGGCTACCGGGCCACCTACTATTCCACCACCTACGAGACGGCCTACGTCACGAACACGGTGGCCCTCACGGACACCAACGGCGTCATCGTGGGCGCGACGAACACGGTCGAGGAACTGGTGAAGGAAAGCGCCGGGCTTCGAAACCTGTACGAGACGGGCGTGGAGGTGTCGTTCAAGGCGTTCAAGGTGCTCCACGAGAGCCCGATTGGCCGCGATTTCCAGGGGCTCCGGCACGTCGTCGAGCCGTACGCGAAACACACCTACGTTCCCGAGCCGAACCTGCGATTCTTTGAGCTGCCGCAGTTCGACGCGGTGGACGAACTGGACCGTCGGCACGACATCTACTTCGGCGTCCGCAACAAGCTGCAGTCCAAGCGCCGCACGGGGCAGGTCGTGCCCGTGGAGCCGCCGGATTCCAGCGTAACGGACCTCCTGCTCCCGCAGAACAGCGGGCTGACCATTCATGACTTCCTCGATGTCGGCGTGTTCAGCACCTACCGGCTCGATCCCTATCCCGGCGAAAACGACTTCAGCAACGTGGATTTTGACGCCCGGTTGCGGCTGGTCGACTGGCTGCCCATCGATGCGTGGGTGACCTACGACCCGTACGAATCGGAGATCACGGAGGCCCGCGTGGAGGCCGCCCTGCTGGATCTCGAGGACGCCAGCCGGCTTTCCGTGCAGTACCTTTACCGGCTGGACAAGCGGAACCAGGTGGCGACGGACCTGCGGCTTTTCCCGTACGACCCGTGGTCCTTCCGGTTGTACATGCGGTATGACATCGAAACCAGCGAGCTCGAGGAACAGGCGTACTTCATCGAGCACAAGACCTCCTGCCTGGGGATCGGCACCGGCTACCGGAGGGTGGAGTTGGACGACGACGACCAGATCTGGTTCCAGGTCTGGCTGACGGCCTTCCCGAAGAGCTACATCAAGATGGGACTTTGATCCGGAAAGAGTGGGCAACGCATGAGCGCAGAATACCTGGTGACCGGCGGCGGCGGATTCATCGGCTCGAACCTCGTGAGGGCGTTGGTCGGGCAGGGCCGCCGTGTCCGGGTGTTCGACAACCTTTCCACCGGCCACCGGGAGAACCTCGAGGACGTGGAGTCGAGCATCGAGTTCATCCTGGGCGATCTCCGCGACGCGGAGGCGGTCAAGGGCGCGGTCCGGGGCGTGCGATACGTGCTGCACGCCGCCGCCTTGCCCTCCGTGGCCCGGTCGGTCCGGGATCCCGTCGCCACCAACGAGGTCAACGTCGCCGGCACGCTCAACCTGCTCCTGGCGGCCCGCGACGCCAAGGTAGAGCGGGTGGTGTTTTCCTCCTCGTCCTCCGTCTACGGAGACACGAAGGTCCTGCCCAAGCGGGAAGACATGCTGCCGAGCCCGCGCTCCCCGTACGCGCTGTCCAAGCTGGCGGGGGAGCACTACGGCAGCATCTTCACGGAGTTATTCGGGCTGGCGACGTTTTCCCTCCGGTACTTCAATGTCTTCGGCCCGCGCCAGGATCCCTCCTCGCAGTACTCGGCGGTGATTCCCCGTTTCATCGACGCTCTGCATCACGACCAGGCCCCCGTGATTTACGGGGATGGCATGCAAACGCGGGATTTCACGTTCGTGGAGGACGTGGTGTCGGCGAACCTCTGTTGCTGCAGCGCTCCGCTCGATGCCGCCGGGGCGGCCTACAACGTGGCCTGGGGCAACCGCATTTCGCTGCGGGAACTCGTCTCCCGGCTGAAGCAGATCATGGGCAAGAGCATCGAGCCCCTCTACGAGGCGACGCGGGCCGGGGACGTGCACGACTCGCAGGCCGATTCCGCCCTCGCCCAGTCCCGGCTTGGTTGGAAGCCGAAGGTGCCCTTCGAGGAAGGCCTGCGGCGTACCGTTGAGTGGTTCCTTGCACGGCCCTGAACGCGCCATGACGGATTCCTTCCCGCTGGATCGGTGGCTGGAAACCGCCGTGGCGGCCGTCCGCGCCGCGGGCCGCCACGCGCTGGAAAACCGGCGCCGCCGGACCGAAACGGTCGAACGCTCCGCCCACGACGTCAAACTGGCCCTGGATCTGGAGTGCCAACGCGAAGCCGAAGCCGTGATTGCCCGCGTCTTTCCACACGCCCGCGTGATGGGGGAGGAAGGCGGCTCGGGCGGAGGGGACGGCGCCCCGGTCTGGGTCATCGATCCCATCGACGGAACCGTGAATTTCTCCCACGGCATGCCGCTGTGGTGTTCGTCCGTGGCCGTCCTCCAGGGCGATGAAACCCTGGCCGGCGCCGTGCTGGTCCCGGAACTGGACGAACTCTACACGGCCACCTGCGAAGGGCCGGCCGAGCGGAATGGGGCGGCGATCCGGGTGTCGGATACGGCGTCGCTGTCGGACGCGATGATCCTGACCGGTCTTTCCAAGCACATGGGCTCCAACCCGGCCGCGCTGGACTTCCTGGCGGAGATCGCCGTCCGGGCGCAGAAAGTACGGCTCATGGGGGCGGCGGCCGTGGACCTTTGCCATGTGGCCTGCGGGCGGTCCGACGGCTACTTCGAGTCGAGCATCTACCTGTGGGATGTGGCCGCCGCCGGCCTGGTGGTCCGCCGAGCCGGCGGGCGGACCGAAACGCTCCGGCAATTCAGCCCGGTCCACCTGCGGTACCTGTGCACCAACGGGCGCCTTCACGAGGAGTTGAAGCGCCTGGTCGAACGGCACTTCCCGGGGCCGGGATAGCCAGCCTCTTTCGAGGGCTTCAGGATTCCCGGAAGGCCGCGGTGAGGGCGAGGCCCTCCGTGAAACAGCGCAGGACTTTCCATCGCCACACGTCGGGTTCGGCGCCGGTCAGGATCTCTTCGGACTGCAAGCTCCAGCCGGCCGGCCAGTCTTCCGGGCGATCCTCCAGGACCGCGCCCAGGTAGCGGGCCGCGGCCGCCTGCCGCAGCAGCAGCCGGCCTTCCAGCAGGCGCGCGGAGGCGCGGTCGGCCCGGAATACGGTGGCCAGCGAGCGGGCGGCGACGTGGACCAGGAGCGCGGCGACCAGCAGCGCGACGACGATCTCCACGAAGGTAAAGCCCCCGCGTGACGCCGAGTTCATTGCAGGTCGGAACTCGTGAGATCCCCGGCCTCGCCGCTGCCGCCGGGCTCGCCGTCGCCGCCGTAACTGATGATCTCGAAGAGTTCGTTGCGGCGTCCGGGCGCGAGGTAGAGGTACTCGCGGCCCCAGGGATCCTCGGGAACCTTGACGGAGTCCAGGTATCCGCCGTCGGGATAGTTGCGGGGCATTGGCTCGCGGGACGGCCGGGACACGAGCGCTTCCAGGCCCTGCTCCTGGGTCGGCACGGCACCCTGCTCGGCCCGGTAGAGCTGCACGGCGGTCTTCAGCTGCTGGAGCTGCATGCGCGCCGCCGAGACGCGCGCCTCGCCGGGCTTGTGCAGGATGTTGACCCCGACGAGGCCGGCCAGGATCGTGATGATCAGCACCACGACCAGGATTTCAATCAGCGTAAAACCCGCCCTGCCGCGCCCGGGGTGTTTCTTCATGGGTTTCTCCGATGCTGTGCGTTGGACACGGGCCAGCATCGAACTTTTCCGCGGGAGCGTCAAGCCCGCGCGACGGCAAGGTTGCATCCGTCCCGCCCCCGATTTATGCTGGGCCCGGAAGGAAAGGAATCCGGTTATGTCCAGCACGTTCGGCGCGATCTTCAGGGTGACCACGTTCGGCGAGTCGCACGGGAAGGGCGTGGGGGCGGTCGTGGACGGCTGCCCGCCCCGGCTGGCCCTGGCCGAGGCCGATATCCAGGCGCAACTGGACCGCCGGCGCCCGGGGCAGAGCGACCTGTCGACGCCGCGCGAGGAGAGCGACAGGGTCAGCATACTTTCCGGCGTGGAAAACGGGCTCACGCTGGGCACCCCGATCGGCTTGCTGGTTCCGAACCGGGACCAGCGGCCGGGCGATTACTCGGACATGAGCCGCATCCCCCGTCCGTCGCATGCCGACTGGACCTACCAGGCCAAGTACGGCATCCGGGCGTCCAGCGGCGGCGGCCGCTCCAGCGCGCGCGAGACGATCGGCCGCGTGGCGGCCGGCGCCATCGCGGAGAAGTGGCTGCGGGAACAGTTCGGCGTGGACATCGTGGCCTGGGTCAGCGCCGTGGGGCCCGTCGACGCGCCCGACCTGGCCGGCCGCGCGCTGACGCGGCGGGACGTGGATGCGCACCCGACCCGGTGCCCCGATCCGGCCGCGGCGGAGAAAATGGCGGAGGCCATCCGGGCCGCGCGCGAGGCGAGGGACTCGACCGGCGGGGTGATCACGGCCGTGTGCCGGGGCGTTCCGGCGGGCTGGGGCGAACCCGTCTTCGGCAAGCTGGAGGCGCGGCTGGCGCAGGCCATGCTGTCCATTCCCGCGACCAAGGGCTTCGAAATCGGCTCCGGCTTTGCCGGGGCCCGGATGCGCGGATCGGAGCACAACGACCCCTTCGTCATGAAGAACGGGCGCCTCGGCACCGCGACCAACCGCAGCGGGGGCGTGCAGGGCGGGATCTCCAACGGCGAACCCATCATGTTTCGCGTGGCGTTCAAGCCGCCCGCGACCATCGGGACGCCGCAGCGGACGGTGGATTTCGACGGGCGGCCGGTGGTGCTGGAAGCGGCCGGCCGGCACGACCCGTGCGTCGTGCCGCGGGCGGTGCCCATCGTCGAAGCGATGGCCGCCCTGGTGCTGGCGGATGCGGCGCTGATCCAGAAGACCCGCGCTTAAATCGACTGCTTCTGCCAGGCCAGTTGCGCCTGCAGGCCTTCCCGCACGGGCGTCGAGGGTCGGTAGCCTAGCATGGACGCGATGCGGGCGATGTCCGCCGCCGTGTGCTTCTGGTCGCCCGGCCGGGCGGGTTCGCGCCGGATGTCCAGCGCGCGGCCGGTCAGTTCCTCCAGCAGCGAGACGACTTCGTTGAGCGACACGACCTGCCCGCCGCCGACATTGAAGGTCTCGCCCAGGGCCTTGTCGCGCTGCTCCATGACCAGCAGGGTCGCCCGAACGCAGTCCGCCACGTAGGTGTTGCTCCGGGTTTGATCCCCGACCCCGTAGAGGGTGAAGGGCTCGCCCTTCAGCAGGCAGCGGATCAGGATGTGGTAGGCCATGTCCGGGCGCTGGCGCGGGCCGTAGACGGAAAAATACCGGAGGATGGTCAGGGGCAGGCCGAAACTGTCCGCGTACGTCCGGCAGAGATGTTCGGCCGCGAGCTTCGTGATGCCGTAGGGCGAGCAGGGCCGCAGGATGGAGTTCTCCGGGCCCGTCGCCTCGCGCCCGTACACGCTGGACGTGGACACGTGGATGAAATGCGACACGTGCGCCTCGCGGGCCGCCTCGAGCAGCCGCTGGGTGCCGGTCAGGTTGCAGGAGGCATAGAGGTCCAGGTGGCTCCAGCTCTTCATCAGGCCGGGCATGGCGGCCTCGTGGAAGACGACCTCGCAGCCGTCCACGGCCGCGGCCAGGTCGGCGGTGCGCAGGTCCAGTTCGTGGAACGTGAAGCGGGGGTTCCGGCGCGCGTTCGCGAGGTGGGTTTCCTTGATCGGGCGGGGATAGTAGGGGATGAAGGCGTCCAGGCCGACCACGTCGTGGCCCTGTTCCAGGAGGGCCTCGCACAGATGCGACCCGATGAAACCCGCCGCCCCGGTAACCAGGCATCGACTCATGAAATTCCCGCTCCTTCCTTGCGCATGAAACAACATCGCGGCCCTCAAAACCAGCCGAAAAAAGCCGGCCCTTGAGAATGGGCGCGGGCGGGCCTATAGTAGCCCGCCATGGCCCTGATCGAACAAGGCGTCCTGCGCGGGTTGTACGCCCCGGAATACCGCGGAAACAGCATCGTCAACCTGCTGGCCAGCCTGATCCGGGCGCGGGGCGGGCGCTCGCCGTACGCGGGCCTGCGCGGCTTTCCCGCCGGGGTGTTTCGCCGGGCGCGCCGCGCGGTCTACCTGGTGCTGGACGGGCTGGGGGAGCATCAACTCCGGTGGTATCTCGGCCGCGTCCGGCGCAGCCCGTTTTTCGGAACGCAGCCGCGCTCGGTCATCTCCACCGTCTTCCCCGCCACCACGGCCGCGGCCGTGACGACCTTCGCGACCGGTGCGCCGCCCCGCGCGCACGGCGTGCTGGGCTGGCACCTGCATCTCCCGGACCTGGGCATGGTCAGCACGATCCTCATCGGCACCACGCGCACCGGCATGCCCATGATGGGGCCGGATTTCCCCCTGAAGGAATACATGCGCCTGCCGTCCCACCTGGCGACCGTGCCCGGCCGGCGCACCCTGATTTCCTACGGCGACATCCCGGACAGCCGCTACTCCCGCGCCGGCCTGCGCTGGCACGAGACCGTCGCCTGCACGACGCTGAACGGCCTCGTCCGGCACGTGACCGCGTTCGCGCGGGCGCCCGGCCGCGGGCTGGCCTATGCCTACTGGCCCGGCCTCGATTCCCTCTGCCACGAGTGGGGCTGCTTTCACCCGAAGACCTTTGCCCACATGGCCGCCCTCGACCGCACCCTGGCGGACCTCGGCGGGCGGCTCCGCGGCACGGGCACGGCCCTCGCCATCACGGCCGATCACGGGCTGGTCGATACCCCGCCGGAAAAGTGCATCGAGTTGCGGAGCGTGCCGGGGTTTTACGACGGCCTGGCCGTGTTGCCCTCGGGCGACGCCCGCGAGGTCTCTTGCTTCGTGCGCCCGTCAAAGGTGAAAGCCTTCCGGTCGCTGGTGCGGACCCGACTGCGGAGGGCCTGCTACTGCGTCGAGGGCGAGTACCTGGTGAAGCGCGGATTCTTCGGCCCGGGCCGCGATCACCCGGCGCTGGCCCAGCGCGTGGGGGACTACGTCCTCATCGCCCGGGACGGGTACGCCTTCAACACCACGCCGCCGGGGATGCCGTCGAAGTTCAAGCGGGGCAACCACGGAGGCATGTCCGCCGAGGAAATGCGGGTCCCCCTGTTTACCGTGACCTTTTAAGGAAGTGATCCCCATGAAACGATACTTCGCGGTGGTCTGGGCGCTGGTGACGGTCATGGCGGCGAACAGCCGGGCGGCCGGGTTTCGCCGGCTGTACGGGGACGCGCCCATGGAGCCGCCGCGCATCGTGAAGTACGACCGCGGCGCGACCGTTCCGGTCGGCGAGGCCTTTCGCGTCGCGAGCTACAATATCGAGAACTTTACGGACGGCGTGAACGACAAGGAGCCCCGCATCCCGCCGCACGCGGAGATTCAGGCGAAAGCCGCGGCCGCCCTCGTGGCCGAGATCGATCCCGATATCCTGGTCATCCAGGAAATCGAGAACGAGGTATCGCTCAACCTGCTCAACGCGGCGTTGCCCCGACCGTACCCGGTGGCCGCGATCACTCGCATCCGAAGCGCGCCCGACTGGCCGGAGAAGCTGAACCTGGCCGTGCTTTCACGGTTGCCGGTCCAGGCGCTGCGCGAGCAGGACTTCGGCTACCTGCGCGGGCGGGACAGCCCGCCGCGCGGGCTGTTGAGCTTCACGCTCGAACTGGAGCCCGGGCTCGGGTTGCTGGTCTACGCCGTCCACCTGAAGTCCAACTACGGCGGGGCGTCCACGGTCAATTACGCGCAGCGCCGGCACGCGCTGCGGTTCCTGCGCGAGGACGCCGAGTCCTTCATCCGGAGCCGCCCGGACCGCCGGTGGGAGGTACTGGTCCTGGGCGACATGAACACCGACCCGGACTCGCGGGAATTCGCGCGCGATCCCACGCTCGATCCGCTGGCCGACTGGGTGGACCTCTGGAGGGGGCAACCCCTGGCCGAGCGCGCCACCATTCCCACGCGGTACGGCGATCCCGCCAAGGAATTCCCGCCGGCGGCCTTCGACCGGTTCATCGTCACGCCCGGCGTGACCCAGCCGCCGTGGACGGTGGGAAGGCCGCATGTGCTTCAAAAAGGCGTCAACACGGCCGACATCCTGGCCCTGCCCGGCGTGGACCCGAACCACGCGTCGGATCACTATCCCGTATACCTGGACATCCGGCGCTGAAGCGGGGCCCGATCCGGTCTTCTGTAGCTCCGCCGCTCTGCCGGCGGAGTCTTTTCCGGTGACGGAGCGCCGGAACTACAGAACAGACCATCCGAGCCGGCTCAATACGACTTGTGGAACCGCGGTTCCTGGGAATCCTTGCCGCCTTCCGCCTTCGACTCCGGCGCCGGGGCGGGCGCGGGAGGTTCGGCGGGCGCGGGAGCCGGCGCCGCGTTCCGGGTTTCCACGAAGGTCAGTTTCAGGGACATCAGCGTGTCCTTCAGCAGCCGTTCCTCGTCCCGGTCGAGGTTTCCCTTGGTCTTGGCCTCGATCATGTCCAGCAGGTCGATGGTGGCCTCGGCGGCCTCCACGTTTACCTCGGCCTTTTTCGTGGCCGGGTTGACGAGCTTGCCCATCGCCTGGCTGGCGGACGTGGCCAGCATCATGACGAGCTGGATGAACAGCGACTTGTGAATATCCCCGGTGCGTGGTTGTTCGTTCATGGTTTTTCTCCGCTGGGTTGGGACGCCTCGGGCAGTACGATGGAAACCGCCTGGCGGTCGGGCTGGAGCAGGGAAGCGACGGCGTCGCGCACCTGTCCGACGGTCAGGGCGCGCCAGCGTTCCTCCGCCGTGAAGGCGTGCCGGTAACCGAGCCCGTACAGTTCGTGCAGGGCGCACATCTGGGCCAGGCCCGCGTTGTTCTGCAGGCTCATCTGGTGCCCGGCGACCAGTTGCTCCACGGCCCGCTGCAATTCCTCCGGTCTCGGTCCCTCGCGGCCCAGTCGTTCGACCTGGGCCGCCATCAGGTCTTCGACCTGTTTTACGGTGTCTTCCTTGACCCCGGCGTACAGCGCGAACAGGCCGGGCTGCAGGCCTTCCCGCGAGGTGGCGCCGACGAAATAGGCCAGGCCGCGGCGGTCCCGGACCTCGATCCCGAGGTCGGACGAGAGCCCGCTCAAGGTATCGCGGACCACGGCCAGCGCGTCGCACCGCGGGTCGCGGACGTCCACGCCGGGATAGCCGACGAGCAGAATGGCCTGCTCCCGGGGCTCGCGCGCTTCCGCGCGGGACGGCAGCGTCGGCGCGGCGGCGGGCGGGGGCGGTTCGGGGGGCCGGCCCCGGGGAAGGCCCGCGAACGCCTTTTCCGCGAGCCGGCGCGCCTCGTCCGGGGTGATATCGCCGAACACGGAGAGGGCCAGGTTGCCGGAGACGGCGAGCTTCCGGAGGTGGGCGACGAGGTCTTCGCGGCCGATGCGGTCCACGCTGGCCTCCGTGCCCAGCTCGGGGAGCCGGTAAGGGTGGCCCGGGAACAGCGCTTCCTGGAGGGCCACCTGCGCCCGGTACATGGGTTGCTCGCGCTGACGCCGGATGGCGGCCTTCTGCAGGTCGCGCTGCTTGTCGAGTTCAGCCGGATCGAAGGAGGGCTGGAGCAGGCATTCCGCCGCGAGGTCCAGTAACACGGCGGCATCCTGGCTCAAGCCGCGCGCCTGCAGGCCGAAGCTGTTCCAGCCGGAGAAGGCCGAGAGCGAGCCGCCCAGCTGTTCCACCTGCCGCGCGATTTCCCCGGACGATCTCGACGCGGTGCCCCGGGTCAGCAGTTCCGCCATGAGCGGCGTGATGCCGTTGCGCTCCGCGTCCTCGCTCAACAGCCCGCCGCGAAGCACGACGGCGATGTTCACGAACGGCAGGCGGTGGTCCTCCCGTACGATCAGCGGAATGCCGCCGGCCAATTCCATTTTCACGACGTCGGACCCGGGACGGGGCGGCTCGACAGCCTGGGCCGCGGCGCCGGCGCCGGCCGGGGCCAGGATGACGAGGGTTCTCTTCTCGGGCGCCAGGTAGCGCCGCGCCACGTCGCGCAGCGCGGCCTCGTCCACCCGCTCCACGCTCTGGAGATACCTTTCGCTGAAGCGCGGGTCGGCGGCGTAGAACTCGCCCGAGGCGAAACTGGCCGCCTGCCCGGCCATGTCCTCCAGCGACGAGAGTTCCCCGACGAGGACCTGCCGCCGGGCCTTGGCCAGGTCTTCGGGCGGAACGGTCATGGCGGCCCAGCCGGCCACATCCTCCTCGATGGCGTTCAGCAGGTCCGTCTCGCGGGCCGGGTCGCAGGTGCCGCCGATCCCGAACAGGCCGATGTCGAGCGGCGTGTACGACCAGGCCGACAAGTCGAAGGCCAGCTTGCGCTTTTCCACGAGATCCGCCGTCAGGCGGGAACTGCGTCCCTGTCCCATCAGGGCGGCCAGGACGTCGAGCGCGGCGGCGTCCGGATGGTTCATCGGTACGGTGGGCCAGGCCACGCGCACCCGGGTCACCTCGTACGGCCCCGTTCTTCGCTCGAAGCGGGGGGCAATCTGGGGCGGTTCGGTGGGCAGGCCGACCGGGGCCCGGGCCCGGCGGGCGAATCCGGCAAACGTTTCTTGTACGCGCCGCTCGGCTTCGCCGGCGGCGATATCGCCCGCGATGGACACGATCATGTTGTCCGGCGTGTAGTTCCGGCGGAAATAGGCCGCGAGATCGTCCCGGGTCGTGGACTTGAACACATCCTCGTAGCCGATCACCGGGATGCGGTACGGATGGACCCGGAAGGCATTGGCCCAGAGCATCAGCCCGACCTCCCGGTCGGGATTGTCGCGGTGCATCGCGAACTCGCGCAGGATCACGTCCCGCTCCCGGGCCCACTCCTCCTCCGGGAACGAGGCGTTCATCACGGCGTCCGCGAGCACGTCGAGGCCGACGGTCCAGTTCTTCGCGGGCAGCGTCACGTGAAAGACCGTCCGGTCGAATCCCGTGTAGGCGTTGATGTCCCCGCCCGCGTCGCTGATCTGGCGGCTGATATCGCCCGGCGAGCGGGTGGGGGTCCCCTTGAAGATCATGTGCTCGACGAAGTGCGAGAGGCCCGCGCCCAGCCATTCCTGCTCGTGGATGGACCCGCTGCCGACCCAGACCTGGATGGCCACGACCGGCGCGCTGTGGTCCTCCTTGACCAGCAGCACCATCCCGTTGTCCAGCACCGTCCGGCGCAATCCTTCATGGGCCCGGCGCAGGGTGTCCACGGGGTTGCCGCCCGGCTCCGCCGCCCGGGACACCGGCAGCCCGGCCAGGAGCGCCAGCAGGATGGTAATCTGCAATCGCGTGGCCATGATTTCAGTTGTCCCGCCCCGGCGGGGCGGGCAGGTCGGCCTTGCCGCCGGCCAGGAAGGGCTCCCGGAAGGCCTGCTTGAAGTCGTAGCCGCCCGAAAAATCCTCCTTCTTGTCCCGCTCGGTCTTGCCGAGGATGCCCTTCTCGACCAGGTTGAACACCATTTCCCCGATGTCCTCGCAGCGCCGGATGCCCCAGCGGTTCAGCACGGTCAGCGCCATCGGCCCGAATTCCTGGAGCGCGTACTGGCGGATGCCCTCGAGCAGTTCGCCGCCGGTGACGTGCCGCGCCGGGCCCTCCGTGGGCTTGGACAGCAGCTTGATGGTGAAATCCAGCGCCTCGCGCAGAAACTCGTAGGCCTGCGCGTCGTAGCGCGGATCCTCGCGCACGATCTGTTGAAGCACGTCCTCGTAGCTCGGTTTCTTCATGCGGTCTGCTTCAATCCCTGCCGTATTTTTTCCGCCACGCCGGCCGCCTCATCAGGCGCGGCGTATTTTCCGGCCTTCCAGTTCCAGTGGTAGCCGTCGTCCTTGAACCGCGGGACCACGTGCACGTGCAGGTGGGGGACCACCTGGCCCGCGACCCGGCCGTTGGCCTGGTGAATATTGACGCCGTCGGCGCCCAGCCCGTTCAACTGCGCCCGCGCGATTTTCTGCGCCGTGACCATGACCTGCGCGGCGGCCTCCGGGGCGGCGTCCCGGAGCGAGTCGAAGTGCTGCTTCGGGATGACCAGCGTGTGGCCCTTGACCAGCGGCCCGATGTCCAGGAACGCCAGCGTGTGCTCATCCTCATACACGCGCGTGGACGGTATTTCGCCCCGGATAATCTTGCAGAAGATGCAGTTCTCGCTCATGGCGTGTTCTCCAGCCCGGCTGGTGTGTAGGGCTCGGGTTTTTCCGACTTCAGGTACGTGTAGCGCGCGATCAGCCCGATGATGAAAATCAGCAGGATGCCGCCGATGAACTTCCGCTCCTCCGGCGTCAGCGCGAACCACGCCCGCGCCCAGCCCGTGCTGATCCATTCCTTCGTCTTCTGCCAGCGCATGGCCCCATTGTACTCTGACTCCGGCCCGCGGGCAATGGGGGGATTGGCAAGCGGGCCCCCCGTGCAGGACTGATTCACGAGGACGGTGAATCCTCCTGCCATGAAGGGGATGTGTCTTTTCCACAACGGCTCAGCTCGCGAAGCCTGTGGGGCCGGGTCCGCGGAGCCGGCCGGCCCTGCGACCGAGGGCGGTCGCGGGCTACTCCGAGTTCCGCCTCCTCGCTGTCGGGGTAGCGCGGCCTCGCCCCCGAGGCCAGCGCAGGCCCTGCTTTGCGCGGACCTTGCTCTTCGCTGTTTGCATCAGGTTGTGATTCCTTATGAATCAGTCCTGGCCCCCGTGTCAGCGGGCGCCCGCCTCGTGCTCAAATACCAGGCGAACGCCGGCTGCCGCGCGCCACCAGCTGTAGTCGTTGCCGTCCACCGTGCTGGAGAAAGATTCCCCGTCCACAGAGGCCAGCAGTTCCAGCCAGGGTCGGAGACGGCACGTGGTCCACATGCCGGCGCGGAACGGAGTGTCCCGCCATTCGGTCCCATCTACCTCGACGTCATAGATCCGCGTGCCCGTTTCCGCCCAGGCCCCCGCAGTCCATCGGGCCGAGAGCTGGCAGAGGCCGCCCGCGGCCGCGCCGAAGCCCGAGTACTCCGCCTCGGGCGCGTCGGACGTGTTCCACTCGGCATAGCCCTCCGCCCACAGCGTCGCCCGATTGGACAGGTGCCAGCGCAAGCCGGGCCGCAGTTCCACCCGCAGGTCCGCCCGGTCGGTGGCCGACGTGTAAACGGACGTGTCATAGAAGGTTTGCCGGACCGTTCCGCCGAGTGTCCATTCCGCGGGCGCGCGCGCCAGCGTCCGGGTCGCGTACGGCCGCGCGTACCAGTATGTGCAATCGTCGTCGGGCAGGGCGCGGTCGCGGTACTGGCCGCCGCCGGCCGTCAAGCCGGCCTCGTACGGGCCGTCGAAATAGCGCCAGCGCCCGTAGCCCGAAGGCTCCTCCCGGTACTCGAATCCTTCCTCGAAGTAGCTGGTCACGCGGTACTCGGCGCCCAGCGCGGCCTCCGTCTTGTTACCGAACCGGAGCAATTCCAAGGCCGGCGCCGCCAGCCAGAACGCAGAGCCCTCGCCACTGCCGGATTCGGTCCAGCGATTTTGTTCGAAGCCGGCCTGGGCCTCGAGGCTCGATGTGAGATAGGTCTCGGCGGCGCAAGGCATCCGCAGAGAGAGCAGAAGGGCCATGCTGGCTGGTATAAACCTCATGGTGGAGAAATGATTCACCGGTGTAGGGGGCCGTTCAGTTCTTGGACGAGCCGCCGCCCGTCCCGCCATTGCCCTGGTTGTCCGACCCGCCCTGGCCGCTGCCGGAGCCGCCGGCCCCCGGGCTTCCGCTTCCGGCGTCCGACGGCGCGTTGCCCGATGTGGACGAGGAGGGGCCGGGCGAGGATGACCCCGGGCCGGGCGAGGAATACGTACTTCCGGGGCCCGGTCCGCTGCCGGGGCTGCCGCTGCTCGTGGTCGGCCCGATGCCGCTTCCCGCGCCGCCGGGGGCTCCGGCCGCCGGCGAACTGTACGCTCCGCCGGCTCGGCTGGAGCCGCTGCCCCGGCCCGAGTATCCGCCGCCTCCCCCGCCGGGCCCGGCTCCGCCGCCCGACCCGCCTCCCGCGCCGCCTTCGGACCAACGGCCTCCGCTTCCGGCGCCGTTCCACAGTTGCTGGCGTATGCGGGAGCCCTCCATCCGCGCGTCGTGCTGCTGCACCGCGAAGCGGGTTGCCCGCATGATTTCCGAGCGCCGCATGTTGCGCTGGGTGAAGTCAGTCATCATCTGCCCGACCGTGGGTTCGTCCATCCCATCGAGAACCATGGTCTCGCCGGCCTCCACGATGCTGCGCAGGCGTTCGCTCTGGCCGCCCGCGCCCTGGGCCAGGACGCCTTGCAGCGTGGGCGCGGACAACCCGCTTTCCATCGCCAGGGCCACGGACATCATCAACTCGTCATGCCGCGGAGAGCGCGGACCGTAGCCGGTTTCGCGCAGCAGGCCGCCCGCGGTCTTCAGGTGCCGGAGGCGCTGCCCGGCGGCCTGACCCAGGGCCTCGGCCCCCGCGCGTTTCGTGGCGCCTTCCTCGATGCGGCTCACGACCGCCGCGGCGGGCAGGTCGTCCCGCGCCGCCTCCCTCGCGGCGGCCAGGCAGGGCTCCGCCGCGGCGGGGGTCAGGCCGTTGGCCTTCAATTGATCGAGCAGCCGTTGCCAGCGGCGCGGGTCCAGCCCGGCCGGGCAGTCCCGCGCCTGGCCGTCCCACGTCGGCTCGCCGACCGCGGGCGCCTGGCCGAAGGCTCCGGTCGCGGCCCGCAACGCGAGCAGCACGGCCAGGCCCCGGGGCCACAGCAGGTTGCGCTTCATCGCCTAACTCCTTTCCTCGTAAACCACGCGGACGGCGTTCTCCCGGCCGAACCCATCGGGCCGGCGCACTTCCGCGTCCGGATCGGTCACCCAGGTGGTGCCGTTCACAAGAAACTGGTATTCGTATCGCCCCTCGGGCAATTCGACGTCTGTCGTCCAATGCCCCGAGGCGTCCGGGCCCTGGAGCTGGATGGTGCCGGCCGTCCAGTTGTTGAAATCGCCGACGAGTTCCACGCGCTCCGCCCCCGGCGCGTGGATCTGGAAATGCACCAGCATCCGCGGCGGTCCGGACGGAGCGCCCGGTTGCCGCAGCACCGGCAGGAGCGCGAGCACGAGCAAGGCGCCGGCCAGCGCGGGGATCGCCCACTGCCGCCGCGCCGGGACCAGTGTCCCCAGCCATTCGAGGAAGGTTGGGCGCGGGGCGGGGGTGATCGCCGCCATGACGCGCGCGGCCAGGTCGGCCGGCGCGCGGACCCGCCGGGCCTCGAGCCGATCGAGCGCCGCGCGATAGGCCGTCAGCCGGGCTTCCTCCTCCGTATCCGCGGCGGGCGCGGGGACGTTCTCGCCGTCCAGCCGAGCATGGAACCGGTCGCGGGGATGGTTCTTCATGACTCGCGCTCCCGTTCGGTCTTGAGCAAGTGGACCAGTTCGTCGCGCCCGCGCGCCACGCGCATCTTGGCCGCGCTCAACCCGATGCCCAGCGTGCGCGCGATCTCTTCGTAGGACTGTCCCTCGACATGTTTGAGGAGCAAGGCGGTGCGCAGGGTCTCGGGCATTTGGGCGAGGGCGGCCTCCAGCCCCTCGTCGGGCAGTGCCGGCGCGGGCGGCGGACCGGCTTCCTGCAGACGGGTCAGCGTCTCCTCCATCCGGCGCCGCCGGCTGAAGCTCCGGAACCGGTTGCGCGTGAGGTTGGCGCCGATGCTCATCACCCAGTTCCGAAAAGAAAACTCCGGCTTGTACGAATGCAGTTTCCGGAAGGCCCGGATGAAGGTCTCCTGCGCGATATCGGCCGCCTCATGCCAGTTGCCGGTCATGCTCCACACCAGGTTGAATACGGAATCCTGATTTCGCCGCACCAGTTCCGTGAAGGCGTTGGTATCGCCTTCCCGGCACCGGGCGACGATCTCGGCATCGCTTGCATTCATTATCTCCTACAGCTTGTACACCGGAGGCCGCGGTTTTGTCACGTGGCCCCCGCAAAAAACCGGAATGTGACCTTTTGCGGGGGCCCGGTGTATCTAGAGTAGAACATCCGGCGGTTCGGATGCGACGAGACGGGGCGACAGCCCGGAAGGAGACTTGGATGAAGACGGCAGTTCGGTGGACGGTGGCGGTGGCGATGGGGGTTTCGCTGGCGGCCGGCACGGCGCAGGCGGCGGGCGGGAACGCTCGGCAGCGGAAGGGTCACGGTTACGGGACCGCTACCCGCACGGGCAGTGCGTCCGCGACGGCGCTCAAGACGCGCTCGCAAGATCGGCTGCGCGACGGCTCCTGCCTGACCTCGACCACCGCCGCGGCCCAGGATCGTTTGCAGAGCCGTTTGCGTGACGGTTCGTGCCTGAACAAGTAACGCAAGGAAAGGAGCGGAGACCATGAAGAAGTGGATGATCGTTCTGCTGCTGGTGCTCGGAGCCGTGTCGGTGTTCGCCGGCGGGGATAAGAACCGCGGCGACAAGGGCAAGGGCGCCGTTCACCAGGTTGTGGGCCCGTAAAGCACGCCACCCCGGGGGGCACAGTTAATAAACTGTGACCCCCTCGAGGGGCGCGGGTGCGCGACCTTCAAAAACTTACCGCAGATCCCGCGCCCGGATGTTGTTCCGGACGAAGTCCATCTTGAGCGTCAGTTTGTCCTTGGGCTTCAGCTCGACCCGGAACTCCAGCGTCTCATGGTCCTTCAGCTCGTAGTCGAGGCTGGCCGACCGCATGGTCCACTCGCCCGGGATGTACTGGGTCAGCACGAGCACCGCCGGCTGGTCCTTGAAGTTCTCCACCTCGGTCTCGATCAGTTCCTCGTTGTCGTAGAGGATGATCTCGTTCGACGAGTTGCGCTTGATGTTGATCTGCCGGTTCACCTTCTGGCGCTGGGTCACGACCACGTCGCGGCCCTCGCCGACCCGGATCTCCATGTCCTCGCCGACCGGGACGAAGCCGGGATTATCCTCGCCGACGAAGATCGTCGAGCCGTGCCCGTCCTTCTGGAACACGCGGACCTTGCCGTCCCAGAGGGCGTTCTCCCCGAGGCCCTTCGCCTTGGTGTTGGCGATCGCGTAGTAGACCGGGATGCCCACGTTTTCGTCCAGGCGCGACGGGTCCCACGGCTTCTCGCGCGCGTCCCACTTGAACGTCTTCACGATCGGCAGGCCGGCCTTGCTCAAGAACAGCCGCTGCCGGGTCTCCTCGTGCTTCGCGCTCATGGAGAACGGCTCGCCGTAGTCCAGGCGGACCTGGGCGTCGGCAAAGTCCTCGCCGGAGAAGTTACGGAGCACCAGGAACGACTCCAGGTCCAGCTTGCTCTCGTCCTTCTCGGCCGTGCCGGTGTAGGTCACCAGCCGGTCGATGCCCGAGAGCAGGTAGCTGATCCGCACCTTCGCGTTGCAGGCCTCCGCGCAGGAGAGCTGCCAGACCAGCGCCCCCTCGCCGGGCGGGTAGCTGACGTTCAGCAGTTGGACCTTGTCCGCGGGCGAGAGCGCCGCAAGCCGGATGGAATCCTGGTCGATCGTGACGCCCTTCCAGGAGAAGTCCACCTGGTTCAGGCCCTTCTGGAGCGTCAGCACGCGCTCCTCCTCGACGACCGTGGCGGCGGGATTGTCCAGGCGGATCATCGTCGCGTCGCGGTCCGGCAGGGCGACCAGCTTGATGCGGGCGCCGGCGGGGATTGCCGCAAAAATCCACAAGAGGCACAAGCCGGACAGCAAGCGGCTCGCGGGGACGCTCGCGCTCCATGTCGTCGGACGGCCTTTTGGAGGGCGAGCCTCCGGCGAGCCGCTGCAGCGCGATGTAAGGGTGTATAGATTGGTCTTTTTCATCGGCGTTCCCTCCTGTCTCCTTCGTGGTACACGACCCGGTAGGTGATTTCGCGCTCCGTGTTCGGCGGCAGCTCGACCACGAACTTCAGCCGCTGGGCGTCCTGCTTCTCGAACGAGGCCAGTTCGCCCTTGGGCTTGATCTCGTCCACGTACTGGTGGCGCAGCCGGCGGAAGACCTCCACGCGCACGGGGATGTCGCGGTAGTTGTTCAGCTCCAGCGTCCAGTCCTCGGCCTGGTCGTAGCCGCTGATGTTGCCGTTCGTGCCGTGGAACAGGTAATGGTCGGTCTGGATCTTCATCAGCTTCGGCTCGACCTTCACGCCGCGCGCCGCGCCGAGGTTCAACTCCGCCTCCTGCTCCACCGGGATGTACTTGACCGGCGTCGCGCCCTCGTAGGAGAGGTGGTCCTGCTTGTCCGCCGTCCGGTAGACCTTGAAGAAGCCGTCCGGCAGCGGCGTCTCGCCGAGGTTGTGTTTCTCGTCGTTCTTGAAGAACAGCAGGCGCATCGTGGTCGAGCCGTAGCGCTCCTCGTCGTACCGGAACAGGTTCACCACCGGCACGCGCACGGGCTTGAACGACGGCAGGCGCTTGGACCACTGGTTCGGGATCGTCTCCGTGCCGGGGATCGTGTAGAGGAAGTATTCCGACAGGCCCTCCTTCACGATCTCCTTCGGGCCGGCTTCTTCAGCATAATCCATCGCGCCGGCCAAGGCCATCGCTTCTGGTGCCCGGGACATTCTCATGACCATGGGGGCCGCCGGCACGACTTCCGGGTACGGCCGGCCGTAGGGCTCCTTGCGCCGCGCGAGGTCGGCGATCTCGTCGATGAGGTTGACCACGCCGACGATCATGCGGGTCTGGGCGTTGGCGTAGTCCTCGCCGGAGTTGTTGGTCACGCGGACGTAGCCCTCGAGGAGCATGTCCTTCTCGTCCTGCGAGAGCGTGGCCATGTAGAACGCGCGCCAGGAGATGCCCGAGGTGAAGAACGTGATCTCGACGAGCACCTCGCCCTCGACCTCGGACTGGATGTTCCAGACCGCCTGCGAGTTGATCCGCGGCGGGTAGGAGACGTCGAGCAGCTTGACCGCATCCGGCTTGTCCACGGCGCGCAGGCGCAGGGACGTGGGATCGATCAGCGTGTTGGCCCAGCCGAAGGAGAGCTTGTTGAGCCCCTTCTGCAGGGTCAGCTTGCGCACCTCGCGGACCAGCGTCAGGTCCGCCGAGTTGTAGATCGTGAGCTGAACGCTATCGCGTTCCGGCAGCGTGACCAGGTCGATGCCGGCGCGGGCGGGCAGGACGAACCCGCACGCCGCGAGCGCAAGGCAGGCCAAAGACCGTATCTTCATAGGCGCATTCCTCCAGTTGATGGCGTCATCATACCAGCCGCCGGGGCGTTGTCCATGGTCCGGCGGCCCCTGTTTAATACGGCGCGGCGGTGCTGCCGGATGACAGGGTGCGCCGGCCGCCTGGAAAGCACTCCCGGGCCAGCGCCCGCGGGTTCAGGGACGTTGGCAGTTGGCTGCCAAGCGTCAATATGATAGAAGTAAAACAGCGGGGGGAGTGACAAGGTGCCTGGTGGGCCTCGCGGACTTCAAATCCGTTGTGGGGCTTTAAACGGTCCCGGTTGGGTTCGATTCCCACTCACTCCCGCCATTTCCCCTGTTCCGGCGGCGACTTGGGGATTGAACGGGGGCGCGCGCCGGGCATAATCGAGTGCATGTTTTCCCCGGGCAAGGCGGCGGCGTGGCTCGTCAGCGGAGGCCTGCTTCTGGCCGCCGCCGCGCCGGCGGCGTGGGCGGCCGAGCCCCTGGATGTCCTCATCCTGGAATCCTTCGGCCGCGACATTTCGCCCTGGGACTCCACGACGGCCGCCTTGAAACGGGAACTGGTCCGGCAGGCGCCGGCCCCCGTCAATTTCCACGAGGTGACGGTCGGCGCCGGCGCGCTGGTCCATCCCTTTGCCGACGCCCCGCTCGTGGAGTATCTCCAGGACCTGTACGCGCGCCGCCGGCCCGATCTCGCCGTGCTGATCGCCGCCCCGGCGGCGGCCTTCTGGGGCAGGCAGGGCGGCCGCCTGTTTCCCTCGACGCCGGCGGTGATCGGCGGGATTGAGCAACGCCAGTTGCAGCGGGTCACGGTCGGCTCCAATACCGTGGCCGTCATCATTGATTTTAACATTGAGGGCCGCTTGCAGGCGATCCCCGAAATATGGCCCGACGCCACGAACGTAGCCGTGGTGGTGGGCGACTCGCTGCTGGAGAAGTTCTGGGTGGAGGAATGCCGCCGCGCCTGGGCGCCGTACACCAACCGGTTTCAGTTTATCTGGTTAAGCGGGTTGCCGTTCCCGGAAATCCGCCGCCGCGTGGCCGCGCTGCCGCCGCGCACGGTCATCGGCTATGGGGTGTTGTGCGTGGACGCCGCCGGGGTGTCGCACGAGAAGCAGGACGCGCTGGACGAGATCGTCAAGGTGGCCAACGCGCCGGTGCTGGGGATGTTCGAGGAGCAGCTCGGCCGGGGCATCGTGGGCGGGCGGTTGTTCTCCGGGGAAAGCCTCGGCCGCGAGTCCGCGCGCGTGGGCGCCCGCCTGCTGCGGGGCGAATCGCCGGGGACGATCCCGGCGACGATGATCCGCAACGGCCCCCCGCAGTTCGATTGGCGGCAGCTCCGGCGGTGGGGCATCGACGAGAAACGCCTGCCGCCGGGCAGCCTCGTGCAGTTCCGGCAGCCGACGCTCTGGGAGCAGTACCGCTGGATCATCCTGGGCACGCTGGGCATTCTCCTGGCGCAGACGGCGACCATCGGCGGCCTGCTGCTGCAGCGGGCCCGGCGCCGGCGCGCCGAGCTGGCCACGCGCGAGGTCAGCGGCCGGCTCATCACGGCCCAGGAGGAGGAGCGATGCCGGATCGCCCGCGATCTCCATGACGACTTGAGCCAGCGGCTGGCCCTGCTGTCCGTCGAGCTGGAAATGGCCGGGCATTCTTCCGGCGCCGGGGCGGCCGCGACCGGCCACGCGATGGAACAGATGGCCGCCCAGGTGCAGGAGATCTCCACGGACGTCCACAAGCTCTCCTACCAGCTCCACCCGGCGAAGCTGGATCAACTCGGCCTCGTGACCGCCGCGCGCACCCTCTGCCACGAGCTGTCGGGGCAGTCGGGCCTGCGCATCGAGTTCAGCCAGGAGAACGTCCCGCGCGACCTCCCCGCGGACGTCGCGTTGTGCGCCTACCGTGTGCTGCAGGAGTCGCTGGGTAATGCCATACGGCACAGCGGGGCGACATCGGTCTCCGCGGCCCTGCGAATGAACAGCGGGCGCCTTGACCTGGAGGTCGCCGACAACGGCAAGGGATTCGACGACGGCCGCGCGCGGCGCGAGGGCGGCATCGGGTTGTTCAGCATGCAGGAGCGGGCGCGGGTGGCGCGCGGCCGGTTTGCCGTCCATTCGCGGCCGGGGCAGGGGACCCGCGTGGAACTGTCCGTGCCGGTGACGCCGCCGGTCCGGGAGGCCCCGTGAGCCGGCCCCGGGTGCTGCTGGCGGATGACCACGGGCTCCTGCTGGAGGCCCTGCGGAAACTTCTCGAACCGGCCTGCGACGTGATCGGCACGGTCACCGACGGGCGCGCGCTGGTCGAAACCGCGCTGGAACTCAAGCCGGACGTCATTGTCGCGGACATCGGGATGCCCCGGCTCAACGGCCTGGAGGCGGGGACGCAGTTGCAGGCCCGGCTGCCCGCCGCGAAGCTGATCTTCCTGACGGTCAACGAGGACCCGGACATCGCGGCGGAGGCGATCCGGCGCGGGGCCAGGGGCTACCTGCTGAAGAAGTCCGCGGCCACGGAGTTGTTCGCGGCCATCGAGCGGGTCGCGGCGGGCCGGACGTATATCACGCCGCTGATCACGAGCGAGCCGCCCGAGGCCTTTGCCGAGCGCGCCCGGCAGTCGCGCGCGGCGCCGGGCTTGAGCGCGCGCCAGAAGGAAGTCCTGCAACTGCTGGCCGAGGGCTGCTCGATGAAAGAGGCCGCGGCGATTCTCCAGGTCAGCACGCGGACCATCGCCTTTCACAAGTACGCCATGATGAAACAGCACGGGTTCCGGACCGGCGCCGAACTCGTCCAGTACGCCGTGCGGCTCGGCCTGGTCGCCGACCATGGCGGTCCGCTGCCCCCCTGTCAGTTCTGACAGGTGCGCCGCGCCGCGCGGATTTCCTATGGTGCCCGTCCAAGAGGCATCGTGGAGACCCCTCAAAACCCGGCACGGCTGCTGATCGTGGATGACCATCCGCTCCTGGTCCGCCAGGTGGAGCAACTGCTCCAGGGCGAATTCGACGTGGTCGGAAGCCTGGCGAGCGGGGCCGCCCTGGACACGGCGGTCGCCCAGTTGCGCCCCGAGTTGATCGTCATGGACATCACCTTGCCCGGCGCGAACGGCATCGAACTGGCGCGCCGGCTGACGGCAAGGGGCTGCCCGGCGCGCATCGTGTTCCTGACCGTCCACGCCGACAGCGATTTTGCCCGTGAGAGCTTCGCGGCAGGCGGGATCGGGTACGTCGTCAAGCCGCGGCTCGGGTCGGACCTGCTGCCCGCGCTGCGCGCCGCGCAGGCCGGGCGGCGCTTCCTGTCGCCCTGCCCCGAACTGGCGGAGATCCGGATCGAGGAGGGCGTGGCATGACCCCCGGCGCCGTATGCCGCGGCCGCCCGGTCGTCCGGATGCACGCCATGATCAAGCCGATAGGGCCGGTGTGCAACCTGGACTGCCGGTACTGCTACTACTTGAGCAAGGAGCAGTTGCTGGGCACGACGAGCGACTGGCGCATTTCCGACGAAACGCTCGAGGCGTTCATCCGCCAGTACATCGAGGGGCAGAACTACCGGGAGGTCATCTTCTCCTGGCAGGGCGGCGAACCGACCCTGCTGGGCCTGGAGTTCTTCCGGAAGGTCGTCGCGCTGGAAAAGAAGTACGCCCCGCCGCACCTGCGCTGCGAGAACGACCTCCAGACCAACGGCACGCGGCTGGACGACGCCTGGTGCGAGTTCCTGCGCGAGCATAACTTCCTCGTGGGCTTGAGCATCGACGGGCCCCGCGCCCTGCACGACGCCTTTCGCAAGGACAAGGCCGGCGCCGGCAGCTTCGACCGGGTCTTCCGCGCGGCGCAGCTCCTGCGAAAACACGGGGTCCGGTTCAACACGCTCTCCTGCGTCAACCGGCTCACGGCCGGGCACCCCATCGATGTCTACCGCTTCCTCCGCGACGAGGTCGGGTCGAAGCGGATGCAGTTCATTCCGATTGTCGAGCCGAGGGGCTTCGAGCGGACCGCGCCGCAGTTCTGGCCGCCGGACCGGATGCCCGTCGTCGGCACGCCCGCGGCGCGGCCGGGCGCGCCGGACTCCGTGGTGGAGGACTGGAGCGTGGACCCGGACGACTGGGGCCAATTCCTGTGCCGCGTGTTCGACCGCTGGATCGAGCGCGACGCGGGCCGGATCTACGTGAACTACTTCGAGACCGCCGTGGAGACGTGGATGGGCCGCGTCAGCCCGATGTGCACCCTCGCGCCGCTGTGCGGCAAGGGCGTGGCGCTCGAGCACGACGGCGGCCTCTACTCGTGCGACCACTACGTCTACCCGGAGTACCGCCTCGGGAACGTCCGAGAGACGCCCCTGGCCGACATGGTCTTTTCGCCGCGGCAGGAGCGGTTCGGCCGGAACAAGGAGGCCACGCTGCCGGACGCCTGCCGGCAGTGCGAGTACGAGTTCGCCTGCTACGGGGAGTGCCCCAAGAACCGCTTCGTGAAGTCGCCCGACGGCCAGCCGGGCATGAACTATCTCTGCCCCGGCTGGAAGCGGTTCTGGCAGCACATCGACGAGCCGATCCAGAAAATCGTCCGCGACCTCGGGCATACGCCCGTCAAGCGGCTCACCTACGCGACGAGCTCGGTGATGGAATGAAGCACGAACTCACACCGCTCCGCGAAGGCCGCCAGGCGCTCCGCGTCACGGCGGAGTGGCCGGAGGTCGCGGCGGACTACGAGGACGTGCTGGCGGGCTACGGGCGCCTCGCCGTCGCCGGGTTCCGGCCGGGCCGGGCCCCGCGTTCGGTGCTCGAGACCCGGTTCCGAAAGGAACTGCGCGCGGACTTCACGGCCCGCTGCGGGCGGCGGCTGGCGCGGCAGGCGCTGGGCGAGCGCACCCTGCGCGCGGCCGGGCCGATGGCGGTGACGGAGATCGTGCTCGAGCCGGGCCGCGCGTTCGAGTTCACGGCTGAATGCGTGCCGCTGGCCCGGCTGGAGCTGCCGGACTATGCCGCCGCGCCGCGGACCGGCGCGACGGACGACGAGCGCCGCGAGGCCCTGACCGCGTGGCTGCTGGAGCACACCGCCTGGGATCCGCCCGAGGCGCTGGTCCGGGAAGAATGCGACCGGTCCGGCCCGCCGGGAGCGGATGCCGGGGGCGAGGCGTGGCGCGCGGCGGCGCAGCGCGTGAAGCTGATGCAGATCCTCGACCAGATCGCCGAGGCCGAGGGGATCGAAGCGGACGCGCGCGACGTGGACGAGCGCATCGCGCGGATGGCCGGCGACAGCGGCGTTCCGCCGGCCGCGCTGCGGCGCGAGTTGGGCGAGGACGGGGTGGGGCGGCTGCAGGCGCTGCTGCGGGCCGAGCAGACACTGGCGTACCTGATCGCGAGACCGGTTGAACAACAGCAAAGGAGACAAGCATGAAAAGGATAGCCAACGTAAGACAATGCGCGGGCGCCTGGGCCGTGGTCGGCTCGGTGCTGGCGGCGGGGGCGCTGGTACCGGCGCGCCCGGCGCGGGCGCAAGAGCCCGCGGCGGAGAAGCCGAACATCCTCGTCATCTTCGGGGACGATATCGGCATCGCCAATCTTAGCTGTTACAGCGACGGGTTGATGGGCTATGAAACGCCCAACATTGACCGTCTCGCCGACGAAGGGCTGCGCTTTCTTCATTACTACGGCGAGCAGAGTTGCACCGCCGGCCGCTCGGCGTTTCTCACCGGGCAGCACATCATCCGCTCCGGGCTGTCCAAGGTCGGGTTCCCCGGCGCGCGGATGGGGATGAGCCAGCTCGATCCCTCGATCGGCGGCTTGCTCAAGAACCTGGGGTATGCCACGGGTCAGTTCGGCAAGAACCACGTCGGCGACCGCAATGAAAGCCTGCCGACGGTGAACGGGTTCGACGAGTTCTTCGGCAACCTGTACCACCTCAACGCCGAGGAAGAGCCGGAGATGCCGGATTATCCGAAAGACCCGGCCTACCTGAAGATGTTCGGCCCGCGCGGCGTGCTCCGCTGCAAGGCGACGGACGTGGACGACCCGACCGTGGACCCGCGCTTCGGCAAGGTCGGCAAGCAAACCATCGAGGATACCGGCGCGCTGACCCGGAAACGGATGGAGACGATCGACGACGAAACCTCCGACGCGGCCGTGGATTTCATGGCGCGGCAGGTGAAGGCCGGCAAGCCGTTCTTCTGCTGGATGAACACCACCCGCATGCATCTCCGCACGCACGTCCGCGCCGAGCATCGCGGCCGCTATACGCACGGGGACAGCGAGTACATCGATGGGATGATCGAGCACGACGAAACCATCGGCAAGATCCTCAAGGCGCTGGATGACATGGGGATCGCGGACAACACCCTCGTCGTCTATACGACCGACAACGGCCCGCACATGAACAGCTGGCCGGATAGCGCGATGACGCCGTTCCGCTCCGAGAAGAACACCAACTGGGAGGGCGCCTTTCGCGTGCCTTGCTTGGTGCGCTGGCCCGGCCACGTGAAGGCCGGAACGGTGACCGTCGAACTGATGAGCCACAACGACTGGATCCCGACGCTGTGCGCCATCGCGGGCGAGCCGGACATCGTCGGTAAGCTCCGGCAGGGGTACACCGCGAACGGCATCCAGTACAGGGTCCATCTCGACGGCTATGACCAGAGTCAATTCCTCACGTCGGTCGAGGGCACGGTCGGCAGGAACAACGGCGTCAAGAGCGCCCGCCACCTGTTCTTCTATTCCGATGACGACGGCCTGCTCGTGGGCGCGCGCCAGGGCGACTACAAGTTCGTCTTCGCCGAGCAGCGCATGGCGGGCACCATGGGCGTCTGGGCCGAGCCCTTCACGGAGCTTCGCATGACCAAGATCTTCAATCTCATGCAGGACCCGTACGAGCGGGCGGATATCACGTCCAACACCTACTGGGATTGGTACTTCGACCACATCGGCAACAACTACGGGATGATGGCGGAGATCTCCAAGTTCGTCGCGACGTTCAAGGAGTTCCCGCCGCGCTCGTACCCGCCGAGTTTCAACCCGGTGAACATCATGAAGGACGTAAAGACCGGGATCAAGGCGAAGGCCGCGCTCGAAAAAGCCTTCCCGATGCTCAAGGGGGAAGCGGCGGAATAGCCGCGGAGGAGCAGGGCCACCCTATGAAAACCGTCTTCACCGTTCTCGCGCTCGGTTTGTGGCTGGGCGTTTCCGCGGCTGCCGCCGTCGACCCCGCCCCGGAAATCGGGGCGGGTCCGCTCCCGTCGTGGAACGACGGCGCGGCGAAGGCGGCGATCCTGGAGTTCGTCGCGAAGGTCGCCACCGACGGGTCGCCGGACTTCGTGCCGCCGGCCGAGCGCATCGCCGTGTTCGACAACGACGGCACGCTCTGGGCCGAGCAGCCGATGTACTTCCAGGGGCTCTTCATGCTGGACCGCGTGAAGCGCATGGCGCCGCAGCACCCGGAATGGCGGGAGCAGGAGCCGTTTGCCTCGCTCCTCAAGGGCGACGTGAAGGCGGCCCTGGCCGGCGGCGAGAGCGCGGTCGGCCGGCTGTTGATGACGACGCACGCGGGCATGACGAGCGAGGAGTTCTCGCGGTTGGTCGCCGACTGGATCGCCGGGGCGCGGCACCCGAAGACGGGGCGGCTGCTCACCGAGATGGTCTACCAGCCGATGCTGGAACTGCTCGACTACCTGCGGGCGAACGGGTTCAAGACGTTTATCGTGTCCGGCGGCGGCATGGAGTTCATGCGGCCGTGGACGGAGCGGGTCTACGGCATCCCGCCGGAGCAGGTCGTGGGCAGCAGCATCCGCACGAAATTCGAGCTGCGCGACGGGCACCCGGTGCTCGTCCGGCTGCCGGAGAGCGATTTCGTGGACGACGGGCCGGGCAAGCCGGTGGGCATCCAGATGCACATCGGGCGCCGGCCGATCGCCGCGTTCGGGAACTCCGACGGCGACCTGGCGATGCTCCAGTGGACCGCGGCCGGGCCGGGCGCGCGGCTGTGCCTGCTCGTCCACCACACCGACGCGGAGCGCGAGTGGGCGTACGACCGGGAATCCCACGCGGGGCGTTTGGACCAGGCCCTCGACGAGGCGCAGGCCCGGGGTTGGGCGGTGGTGGACATGAAAGACGACTGGAACCGCGTGTTTGCAATCGAGGAAGAACAACCGGCCCGTCCGAGTGACGGGCCCAACGAGAGGTGAGCATGAAGCTGCGAGAGAATCATGAGCTGCGTCGCGCCGGGCGGTGGGCGGCGGTCGGCTCCGTGCTGGCCGCGGGCGCGCTGTTCGGCGGCGCGCGCGCGCAGGAAGTGTTGCCCGTGCCGCCCGCCCCGTTCAAGGGGCAGATCGGGTTGAGCGCGCGGGATTCGAAGCCCGACTTCCCGCAGCCCGTCCGGGCGCCGCAGGGCGCGCCGAACGTGGTGGTGATCCTGCTGGACGACGTCGGGTTCGGCGCGTCGAGCACCTTCGGCGGGCCGTGCCAGACGCCCACGCTCGACCGGCTGGCGCGAAACGGGCTGCGCTTCACCCAGTTCCATACCACGGCGTTGAGCTCGCCCACGCGGGCCTCGCTGCTGACCGGGCGCAACCATCATTCCGCGCACACCGGCGTGATCATGGAGCAGGGGACGGGCTACCCGGGCTACGACTCCCTGATGGGCAAGGACACGGCGACGATCGCCGAGATCCTCAAGCAGAAGGGCTGGAACACCGCGTGGTTCGGCAAGAACCACAACGTGCCCGACTGGCAGAGCAGCCAGGCGGGGCCGTTCGACCTGTGGCCCCTCGGCCTCGGGTTCGAGCATTTCTACGGTTTCGTCTGCGCCGAGACCAGCCAGTGGCGGCCGGCGGTCACCGAGGGCACGTCGCCCATCGAGCCGTACCTGGGCAACCCGGACTATCACTTCGACTACGACATTGCCGACCGGGCCATCGAGTGGGTCCGCAACCAGAAGTCCGTGGCGCCGGACCGGCCGTTCTTCCTCTACTACGCGCCGGGGGCGACGCATTCGCCGCACCACGCGAAGAAGGAATGGATCGCCAAGTACAAGGGGCGCTTCGGCCGGGGCTGGGACGCGGTCCGCGAGGAGACGCTCGCGAAGCAGAAGGAACTGGGACTCGTTCCGGCCGACACGAAGCTGACGCCGCGCCCGGAGCGCATTCCCGCCTGGGATACGCTCAACGCCCAGCAGAAAGACCTCTACGCCTACATGATGGACGTCTACGCCGGGTTCCTGGAGCAGACGGATTACAACGTCGGGCGCGTGCTGGACGGGATCGAGAAGATGGGCCAGCTCGACAACACGCTCGTCATCTACATCTGCGGCGACAACGGGGCCAGCGCGGAGGGCCTGGACAACGGCGAGCTCAACGAACTCGCGGGACTCAATGGGGTCGGCGAGGACTACAACGAGGTGTTGAAGCGAAAGGACGACCTGGGCACGTGGAGGACGCACAACCACTACCCGGCCGGCTGGGCGCACGCCATGTGCTCGCCGTTCCAGTGGGCCAAGCAGATCGCCTCGCACTACGGCGGGACGCGCAACGGGATGGTCATCTCCTGGCCGGCCCGGATCAAGGACGCGGGCGGCATCCGGCCGCAGTGGCACCACGTGATCGACGTCGTGCCGACGGTCCTCGAGGCCTGCGGCCTGCAGGCCCCGTCCATCGTCAACGGCGTGGCGCAGAAGCCCATCGAGGGCGTGAGCATGGCCTACACGTTCGACAACGCGCAGGCGCCGACGACGCGCCGGACGCAGTACTTCGAGATGTTCGGCAACCGCGCGGTCTACCACGACGGCTGGGTCGCCTGCACCACGCCGCGCGCCGCGCCGTGGCAGGATACCTCCCGGCTGCCGCCGGTGGACGTGATCAGCGGGTATAAATGGGAATTATACCACGTCGCCGAGGACTTCAGCGAGGCGGTCAACCTCGCGGAGCAGCAGCCCGACAAACTGCGCGAGCTGCAGTTGCTGTTCTACGCCGAGGCGGCGAAGTACAACGTGCTGCCGCTGGACGACAGCAAGATCGAGCGCCTGAACCCGGCCAACCGGCCCAGCCTGACGCGCGGCCGGACCGACTTCACCTACTTCGGACCGGTGAAGCGCATCCCCGAAGGCGCGGCGCCCGACGTGAAGAACAAGTCGTGGAGCGTCACCGCGGACGTGGTCCTGGCCGGCGACGCGGACGAGGGCGTGCTGGTGACGCAGGGCGGCCTGTTCGGCGGGTACGCGCTGATGCTGCGCGAGGGCAAGCCGGTGTTCCACTACAACATGCTGAACGTGGCGCACTTCGAGATCGCCGCCCCGGCGGCACTGTCCGCCGGCCGGCATACGATCGCGTTCGACTACAAGCACGACGGCGGCGGCTTCGGCAAGGGCGGGAGCGGCACGTTGAGCGTGGACGGCGCGACGGTGGCCCAGGGCCGCATCGAGCGGACGATCCCGTTCCGGTTCACCCTCGACGAGACCTTCGACATCGGCGAAGACACCGGCACGCCCGTCTGCGAGGACTACGACGTGCCGTTCAAGTTCACCGGCGAGATCGAGAAGCTGGTCGTGCACATCGAGGAGCCGAAGCCGCTGTCGCCGGAGGAGCAGCAGAAACTGCGGGCCATGCAGCAGGCGCATCGCGCGGCGGAATAAGGAGCGGCATGGGCGTCGGAGCGAACAGCGCGGCGGGGAGGGGACGCGGGAGGGCCTGGGCGGCCGCGGGGCTGGCGGCCCTCCTGCTCGCGGGCGGGGGCTTCCTCGCCTGGCGCGCCGCTTCGCGCTTCGACCCGTCGGTGCTGGTGGGCCGGTGGCAGCGGCCGGACGGTGGGTACCTCCTTGAGATCGTGCGGGTGCTGCCCGGGGGCGCGCTGGAGGCCCGCTACTTCAATCCGCGCCCGATCCACGTGGCGCGGGCGGAGGTGCAAGAGCGGGAGGGCGGCCCTGATCTTTTCGTCGAGTTGCGGGATCAGGGGTATCCGGGCTGCACCTACCAGCTCGACTATCTTCCCGGCTCGGACAGCCTGGCGGGCGTGTACTACCAGGCGGCGATCGGGGAGACGTTCGACGTGCGCTTTGGGCGGATCGGAGACGCGACGGAAGCGGGAAACGAGTAAACAGCCGGCCGCGCGCGAACCGCGCGGGCCCGGTGAACAGAACAGAAAGGGAACGAAGATGAGAAGAATGATCGCAATGGCGTTGTGCGTCGTCGCCCTGCCGGCGATGGCGAAGGAGAAGGCGGCCGAGCACCACAAGGTGACGGCGCAGGAGGTCGCGGAGATGCTGGCCGATCCGTCGGCGACCATCACGTACCTGAACGCGGCCTACCGCGCGTACCAGAACGTGGGGCCCGAGAATGACATGAACCAGGAACTCCGCCTGAACGGCGCCGGGTTCCTGAAGCTTCCGGACGACTCCTCGCTCTTTTACCGGGCGTACCTGCCGCTGTACTCGACGGAGGTGACCCCGCCGTACGAGCTGCCGACCCTCCCGGGGGGGAGCGGCGCGGTCGTGGACCGGCTGGACAATCCGTTCCGGTTCGACGACGAGGGTATCGGCGACGCGCTGCTCTCGGCGTACTGGGTGCCCACGGCGGGCGAACTGATCCTCGGCTACGGCGCGGCGCTGATGGTGCCGACGGCGTCCGAGAAGTACTACGGCACGGAGAAATGATCCGCGGGGCCGACGCTGGTCGCCGCCAAGAAGGTGCCGGGCAAGTACACGGTCGGCGGCCTGCTGACGCACGTCTGGTCCTTCGCGGGCAAGGACAGCCGCGACGGGATCAACATGACGACCATCCAGCCGGCCGGGACGCTCTTCCTCAACAAGAAGGGCACTTCGCTGACCGTCGGGTCGGAGACCACGTTCAACTGGGACGCGGAGGACGACGCGTGGCAGGTGCCGGTGACGGTGGGGCTCGGCCAGATTCTTCCGCCGATCGGCAAGCAGTTCATCGGCGTGGCCGTGGCGGGCAGCTACTACCTCGAGAAGCCCGAGATGGTGCAGGACTGGGACGTCCGCGCGGTGGTGTCGGTCGTCTTTCCGTAAGGGTTTGATATCCGCGGCCCGGGGCCGCCGACGCGAGAAATGAGGAGGCGGAAAATGAGCGCAGGAAAGAGAGCGGGATTCGTCCTTCTCGTTTGGACCGTGCTGTTCGCGTCGGCGGCTTTCGCCGGGGAGCCGGAATGGGCCTTCGAGATCACGCCGTACGCGTGGCTGGTCAACATCGACGGGAGCGTGAGCTTCGAGGGCCGGGAGGCGGATTTCAGCGCCGACTTCAAGGACCTGTTTGAGAACGCGGATTTCGCCGGGTCGCTGCTGGGCACGGCGGCGCGCGGGCGTTGGGTCGGGTTCGCCCAGGCGGATTTCTTCTCGCTCGAGCGGGACATCGAGCGCGAGCCGGGCGGGACGTTCGAATCGGACCTGCTGTTCCTGAACGCCATGGCCGGCTACCGGTTTGACGGATTCAAGAGGGGTTCGACGGTGGAGGTCCTGGCCGGCATCCGGTACCTGCGGCTGGACGGTCGGATCGAGGTCAACGGGGAGGGGGCCGGCGGCCGGGCGCCGGACGCCTTGGACGGCATGGTCATGCTGCACGGCAGTTTCCCGCTTCGGTTCATCTCGGAAAAGCTGCGCCTCAACACGGCGCTGTCGGTCGGGGCGGGCGACTCGGACCTGGTCTGGGGCCTGCAACCCGACCTGCAATACCATTTCAACGACCGGTTCTCCGCGCGGGCGGGTTACCGGCGTCTGCAGTACGAGTTCAGCAAGGAAGGGGCGGACCTGGACATGGGATTCCAGGGATTCCTGGCCGGGGTGAGCGTGGCCCTGTAATCCCGCCGTCCAGGTCGAAAGGGAGGCGACTCCATGAAATACCGACATAGTCCGAGAGCGCGGGTCCTGTGGGGGCTGCTCGCGGCCCTTTGCGCGGCCGGCCCGGCGCGCGGCCAATGGATTTCCGAGACCTTTTACCTCACGAACGGCTGGAACGCCGTGTACCTGCGGGGCACGCCGTGGCCCGACACGCTGGACGCGCAGTTCGCGGGCCTGCCCATCCGCGCCGTGCACCGCAACTACCTCCAGTACGACACGACGCAGTTCGCGGAGAGCGCCGCCGACCTGCCGACCCGCGGCACGGAATGGCTGATCTGGTATCCCTCCAACTCGCCGCACCGCGTGCTGACGACGCTCTGGAAACTGAACGGGAACAGCCCCTACCTGATCGAGTGCACGACGAACTGCACGTGGACGCCCACGGGCGTGCCGGTCATCCCGGCGCGGCTGTGGCTGCCGAACACCTGGAACTTCGTCGGGCTGCCCGTGAACCCGGCCGGCGGCGTGACGTTCGCCGAGTTTTTCGAGCACGCGCACAACATCGACGTGTCGCCGACCCCGGCCGGCGGGAAGGTGTTCCGGACCAAGACGGACGGCACGCAGCAGGACATCACCTCGCAGACGGCCATCCTGGCGATCAACCCGAAGGAGGCCTACTGGATCCTGACGGAGGGGCTCTCGGCGTTCATCGGGAAGATTTTCGCGCACGCCACGCTGGGCTCGCTGCGCTATCCGCCGGGCGTCAGCATTAATTCCTTCTCGCTCTGGAACACGTGCGGCAGCAACCAGCAGGTGTCGGTGCAACTGGTGGCCAGCGAGGCGTCGCCGGCCGGCGCGCCGCAGAGGGTGGGGGACGTTCCCCTGCTGCACTTCGAGTACAACTACCAGGATGGGCGCTACGAGTGGACGCCGCTCGTTCAGGGCGTGCCGTTGACGAAGGAGTTGTCCAGCAACGAGGAGTGGGTGGTCACGCTGGCCGTGGACCGCTCGGCCCTCTCGGAGCCGCCGTCCACCAACGCGACCTGGCAGAGCGTGCTGGAGGTGACGGACGAGGGCGGCACGCTGATCCGGGTGCCCGTGGTCGCCGAGTACGGCGCCGAAAGCCCGTACGACGCGCTGTGGCCGTACGGGCTGTGGGTCGGCAACGTCACGCTGGACAAGGTGACGCAACTGGCCGACGGCGCCGAGAGCGACCCGGTCGCCGCGGCGGGCGAGCTGGAGATGCGCCTGATCGTGCACATCGGCACGAACGGGCAGGCGCGGCTCCTGCAACAGGTCGTGCTCGAACTGGCCCGCAGCGTGAGCGGGGGCGTGACGAGCCAGTTCTACCGTCTCCGGGCCAGCGACCGCGGGCTGGCCGCGACGGGCGAGGCGTCCCGCGTCAGCAGCGTGGCGTTCCCGTACGGGCTCAATGTCGCGTTCGACGGGGATCCGCAGGATGAACTGACGACGTCGTACGTCCTCGATTTCAACAGCGCGGTCAACCCGTTCAAGCACCTGTACAACCCGAACCACGACAACGTGAGCGCCGCGGGCCTGGCCCTGGCCGAGGGCGAGGAAAGCTACACGATTTCCAACAACGTCAGCCTGGTCTTCGACCCGGTCCAGCCGTACTCGCCGTCGTCGAGCCTGTGGAATCCCGAGGAGGAATTGACGGGGAGCTATGTCCAGACGATGCACGGGCTGCGGAACGAGACCGTCGAGGTGGAAGGCCGGTTCACGCTGCAGCGCGTGAGCCGGACGGGGGTCATGGAATGATGCGCGCCGGCCGGTACCGGCCGGGGAGGGAAGCGAGCACATGAGCAATCGCAAGCAACGAATCCGGGCGGCCGGGCTGGCCGCCGCGATCGGCCTCGGGGCCGCCGCGGCGGGGGCCATCGGGGTGCCGGCGTTCATGAACTACCAGGGCGTCCTGGCCAATCCCCAGGGGACCGCGTTCACGAACCAGACCGTCTCGGTCAACTTCCGCATCTACGACGCCGTGCGGGGCGGGACGATGATCTGGGGGACGCGCCAGATGGTGACCACGGATTCCAACGGCGTGTTCAACGTCGAGCTGGGCGACGCGGGCGAGAACGTGCCGGGCGCGACCAACCGGGTCGCGTCCATCCTCGAGGTGTTCACGGGCACGAACGCGGCCAACCGGTGGATCGAGATCGAGGTGGAGTACAACAAGTCCTCCGCGATGTCGCCGCGCCAGCCGTTCCTGGCCGCGCCCTACGCCTACCAGGCCGGCAGCGCCGCCGGCAGCGCGGGCGATTTCACGGTGGGCGACGTGCTCACGGTGGCGTCGAACGCCGTGTTCCAGCGGGCCGTGACCATCCAGGACGCGGGCGAAAACGCCCTGGCGTTCCACGGCACCCTGTCGGAGCGCGGCAGCCTGACGGTCAGCCAGAAGGTGTCGGTGGCCTCGCACCTGTCCGTCAAGGGCGCGCTGACCGTCCACGGCAACGCCGCCTTTTCCAACAGCGCGGACTTCACCGAGAACGTGGAGTTCGACGGCCCGGTGGTCTTCAGCAACGGGGTCAGTTTCCGCGGCCACACGACGCTGTTCGGCGCGGGCCGCGTCCTGGCCGCCCATGCTGCCGGCTCCTCCTTCTCGACCAACGGGGTCGTCCCGACCAACGGCTTCCTGTCGGTGAACATGCTCGTCACCGACAACGACAACGGCACGCTCACCTTCAGCCTGGGGGGCGATTCGTGGCTGTTCCGGTCGCACTGGGACACCGGCCTCACGGACGACATGGACCTGAAGACCCTGACGCTGTTCCCGGTCAAGGGCGGCACGACGTGGTCCCTCAACGCGGCCGGCGACAAGATCGGCTTCAACCTGTACTACTGGCCCATCCCCTAGGGAGCGAGGTGCAACCATGAATAGCAAGAGACGAGGCGGCGGGATCCTGGCGGTGTGGCTGGCCGGCGGCGCGGCGCTCGCCCAGGTGCCGAACCAGCTCTACCTGCAGGGCGTCTTTCTCCAGGCGGACGGGGTCACCCCCGCGCCGGGGGCGCACTCCGTGACCGTGACGATCCGCAGCAACTCGGCCGTGGCCCTGACGCGGACGACGAACGTGACGGCCAACAACCACGGCCTGGCGGATTTCGTCATCGCGGACGCGGCGCTGCCGGCGATCTTCCGGGGCGCCACCAACGCGTCCTTCGTGATGACCGGCGGGGCTACGCAGGCCTTCGTCACCGCCCCGTACGCCTTCCAGGCCGGCAACCTGCCCTCGGCATCGGGCAATTTCACCGTCCGGGGCCACCTCAACGTCGCCAGCAACGCCACCCTGACCGCGCTGACCGCGGATAACGGCGGCACGCTGGCGGTGCCGATCACCGTGGCCCGCGGCGCCGTGTTCACCAACCTGACCGGCGTGGAGTTCGGGGCCGCCCTCGACGTCGCCGGCGGCGTGTCGGTCGCCGGACCGGCCGAGGCGAACTACCAAACACGGTTCACGAACACGACGGCCACGGTCGTCTGCCTCGGCGCCACCAACGAGGTGGTATTGAGCAACGCGACGGTGCGCTCCGCCTTCACGCTGCTCTCGACCAACTACGCGGCCGCGGGAACGAGCGGCACCGCGCCGGCCGACGGCTTCCTGATGGTCTGGGTCAAGACCGATAACCACAAGACTTCGGGGGTCAACGTGAAGATCGACACGCTGACCTTCAAGCTGCAGTGGTACTGCGATGTGGACCTGTCGAAACAGGACCTCAACCTGTACAAGGGCTCCGCCTTCCCGGTGGCCAAGGGTTCGACATGGTCGGCCATGCTGGTCAACGCCGCCGACTCCGACAAGATCACCATCACGTGCTACTGGGTTCCGCTCAACGGGGAGGGATGAATCACCCATGAAAACCATCATCATGACCGGCGTCGTCCTCCTGCTCGGCCTGGCGGCCGGGGCGCAGCACGTGCCCGACCGCCTGAACTACCAGGCGGTCCTGACCGACGAGCACGGCAGCCCGCGGGCGAGCGTCACCAACGGCGTCCGCTTCCGCATCTACGACGAGGCGGAGGGCGGCAACCTGATCTGGGGCGAGACGCATTCCGTGACCACGACGCCCCTCGGGCTGTTCAACGTCGTACTTGGAAACGGCACGGCGCTGGGCGAGAGCATGGAAGCGGCCACCCTGCGGGAGGCCTTCGCCTCGGACACGCTCGTGGAGCAGCGCTACCTGGAACTGCAGTCGCTGAACGACGACGGCACCGCGCAGACGCCCATCCTGCCGCGGCAGCGATTCCTGACCGTGCCCTATGTCTTCCAGGCCAACGACGCCCAGGAGGCGGCCGGCGATTTCCAGGTCAGCGGCGCACTGTACAGCACCCACGTGGGCATGGAGGTCGGGCGGCTGGTCGCGACGAATCCCGCGGGCTCCATCACGGTGGCCGGGGACCTGCGGGTGGACGGGTACGGCAAGTCCGACGTGTCGGCGACGTTCAGCAGCAACTCGTCGGTGAAATCCACGGCGCCGGACGCCTTGATCGCGAGGAGCAACCTGACGGTCAACGCGGCCTGGACCGTGGCCGGCACCGCCACCTTCTACCGCGGCGTCTCCGCGCGCGACCCGATCCTCAAGAAAGGCGCCCGCGTCCGGGGCGGGGTCCGCGCACTCGGCGGCTACCAGGCCCTCGGCACGACGCTGACGAATCTCTCCTCGCGCACGGCCGCGGGCGACGGATTTGCCCTGGTATACTTCAAGACGGACGGCTGGGGCGACAGCGCCAACCTCGTGGTCACCGTGAAGACCAACCAGTACCGGCTGCAGCACCAGCCCTCGTCCGGCGCGGCCATCACGTACGACCTCCACTACCTGGACACCGCCTGCATCCCGATCCCCAGCGGGTCCGTCTGGTCCGTGAACTTCCGGGACGGAAACGCCTCGCACTCCAAGTTCGACGTGTACTGGATTCCCTTCGGCTATTGATCGGAGCCACGCATGAAAACACGAATCCCGCGGTGTTCGCCACGATCCCGGATCGGCCTGTGGGGGCTCGCCCTCGGCCTGGCCTGCGCCGCGCCCGCGCGCGCGCAGACGGTGGCCGGCAACGACGCCATCCGGTTCCCCGCCGCCCTGCCGTTCGTCAACGGCCGGCCGGACCTCTCCTCCGTGCCCGTCCAGGCCGGCGGCCACGTGGGCGGTGTGTGGGCCACGAACAACCTCGGGGCGACCAACCTGGTGCTCAAGTCTTCCATCTTCGGCCACAACGTCGAGCACCTGAAGCCCGACGCCTACCTCGGCCAGGCGCTGAATCCGCCGGTAATGACGTCCGGCGCGGCCGTGGCCTGGTCGGCGATGACGAACGCCTCGCTCATCACGCCGGCCGGAAACGCCTTCTTCGAGCCCTCGGTCCGGACCCTCTACGCGGCCGCGGGCGGGGAGGTGGTGATCCGCTGGAAGTTCGACGACGGGACGGAGGTGGACACGACGTACATCGTCGAGGCGGCGCCCGCCGGGCGGCCCTACCGCGTGTACTGGACGGACCGCGGCGCGCCGAAGGTCAACCTGAACGGCAAGTTCGTCCGGTTCCACTACAACGACCAGGTCACGGCCCCGCAATGGGTCGTCACGACCAACGAGAACAACGTGGTCGTGAGCAACGTGCTCGCCGGGCTGTACATCGACGATTCCGGCGGCGTGAACGCCGTGGGCGGGCAGCAGGGCATGATCGTCATGCAGTACTTCAAGACCGGCATGTACAACGACCAGGTCAACACGGGCAGCGTGATCGTGATCGAGGTCATGCCGCCGGACAACCAGACCCTGGACGCCCGGCTCGGGGAGCGCCTGCTCCCGCAGGGCGGCTGGGCGGCCGTGGCCGAACTGACGCCGGAAATCACGGCCGGGCTGATGGGCGAGAACCCGTACCTTTACCAGCATACGTCGTCCGACGGCTCGCCCGTTCCGAAACAGGACTGGCTCTTCCCGATCCGGCGGTCGGTGGACGACCCCTGGAGCATCGAGGTCTACTGGAAGGTCGCCGACCTGGTGGGGACGCGGTGGTTCTACGAGGTCGACGACTACGCCGCGGAATGGCCGGAGTGCCGCAAGTTCGTGCGCGGCGACGGACCCGACTACGGCGCGGCGCTGTACTTCCCGTCGAACCTGACGCCCTCGATCATGGCTTACCAGGAGCCCGAGGACGGGTGCGCGACGCTGTCGGATCCCACCACGCTGGTCACGACCACCAACGAGGGCCGCTGCCTGGTGCAACTGCTGGGCGACGATGACAACGTCTGGTTCCTGCCGCTGGAGCTCATCACGAGGGAGTACCCGGCCTTCGATTTGAACCCGACCGAGTGGATGATCAGCCGCGAGATCCAGCCTTTTGCCACGACCCGGTCCATCCTGTTCCCGGAAGGGGAGGGCGCGCAGGCGGTCCTGGCGCCGTCGGGCCTGCCGCTGGCCACGAACTTCACGCTCGAATGCTGGGTCATGCCCGGGAACCTCGAGGACCAGACCAACACCGAGATGGCCGTCTTCGACAAGAATACGCCCGGCGGCCAGGCGTGGAGCAACCAGGTCCGCCTGGTCATCCAGTCCGGCTCCGCCGCCTCGGCCGGCACGCTGACGGCGAGCCTGGGCTCGGGCCGGACCAACTCGCCCTGGCTCGCGACGTTGACCTCGACCAACCGCGTGCAGTCCTTCCGGTGGTCGCACCTGGCGCTCGCGCTGCAGGGCCGGACACTGTCCCTGTACGTGGACGGCTCGCTGGGCGGCCGCGCGACCCTGGGCACGAACGGGGTCCTCCAGACCAACAGCTCGCCGATCTACCTCGGCAACCTCACCGGCACCAATAGCGCGCCGTTCGACGGCTTCATCGACAACATCCGCGTGTGGGACATCGGGCTCAACTCGACGCAGGTGCTGACGGCCATCGCGGGCAACCACCGCGGATACAACATGGCCACCCTGACGAACCAGGGCCTGAAGGCCTACTTCCCGATCAACGCGCTGGATTCGCTGGCCCACCTGCACGACCTGACGGGGCGGTACAACGGCCTGGCGACCAACCGGTGCTACCTTCCCGACGTCGGCGCGATCGGCATGAGCGATTCCGCGGCCTACTCGGAGACGCACGGCTACATCTACGAGTCGTTCGGGACGTCCTTCAACACGTCGCTCTACCACTACGCCAGCGTCTCCGACCCGGCGGCCGAGACCGCGATCTACGGCGTGAACACGAACAGCGACGTCGAAGTCTGGTGGAGCGAGAAGATCCAGTACCCGGGCATGCCGAGCCCCTTCTACATCCCCAACTGGGTGCAGCGCTACCGGAACGTCTGGCCCGCGTCCAACGAGAGCCCGCACATCGTGCTGGCCAGCGGGCAGGGCAGCCAGCAGGGCGGCCTGTACGAGCAGGGCTCCTGCGTGGTGTTCACCAACGACGGCCCCGCGGGCAGCGTGATCCTGCGCCACGACACGTACTTCGAGGGCGATTTCACCGTGGGGGCGTGGGTGTACCTGTATTCCCTGCCGGCCGCCGGGCAGATCGCCCCGATCCTTTCCTTCGGGAACGGCCCGTCGGACAGCGTGGACCGCGTGCACCTCGCGATCTCCTCGACCGGCACCCTCTACCTGGGCACCGCCGACGGCGCGACGCACGGGCTCGCCAGCGCGGCCGTGCCGTCGCCGACCGGCCGCTGGATATACGTCCTGGCCTCGCTGGACGGTTCCACGGCCACGCTCTACGCCGACAACCAGGTGCTGGCGACCCGGCCCGGCCTGCCCGTCCCGGTCGCCGTCCTGCGGACCAACTGTTACATCGGGTCCGACGACCTGGCGGAGCGATTCCACGGCAAGATCGATGAAGTCCGCGTGTGGTCCGCCGTGCTCGACGAGGACCAGCGGCACGCCGCGATGTACCACGTCGTGTCGGGGCTGGACGCCGAGGACCTGACGCTGCATTTCCCGTTCGACGCCTACAAGGGCAACCTGATTGTGGAAGAAATCACTGGCCGCAAGGCCCTGGTCTACAACGCGGTGCTCGAGGAGCCGGGCGCCCCGGCGGAGGGCTCGCGGATCTATAGCGAGGCCGAGCAGGCGGCCCTTTATTACCAGAACGACGCCGCCTTGCCGGGCTTCAACCCGAACGAGGAACACGCGATCCTGTACCGCGAGGACGGCGGCGACGTTGTGTATGCCTTCCGCGACGACTTGAACGCCGCGTTCCACCAGTCCGAGCCCTTCGTCCTGGTGAACTACATCGATCCCGAGACCGGGCGGCCGGCGATGGACGCCCTGCGGGTCGTGCGGACCAGCGAGGTGTACACGGCCTTCGCGGACGCCACCGAGGCCGGCCAGGCGCTCGAGGGGCCGGCCCCGCTGAACCGGGTGCCGAGTCACTGGACGGGCCGCGATATCCGCGAGTCCGGCCCCGCCTGGAAGGCGCGGGACAACACCTGGTTCGCCCTCGCCGGCGGCCTCGGGCCCACCGATACCGCCGCCGTGATCATGCACAATTACTATCCCATGCAGCCCGGCTTCTGGTTCCCCGGCGTGCCGACCAACCGGATGCCCGCGGAAGGCGAGGCGATCCCCTGGCTGCCGGCGCTCACGGCCCAGGACTACCAGCGGAGCAGCTACCCGACCAGCGGGATGCCGATCGCGGTGGACTGGACGATCACCTGGCCGGAGTCCATCCCGGTGCTGGACGCGGGCGACACGCTGATCGAGGCCCGGGACGACCTGCCGGACATCTGGAACCAGTTGAGCGTGGACGTGGTCTACCAGCAGTCCGCCACCAACGGCGGCGGCCGCAGCGTCTTCCTCTTCGACCCCGTGTGCGCGCGCGGGACGACCCTGACCAACTCGCTCGAGTCGTTCGGGTTCGAAACGGGCGGGGAGGAGCCGACGATCTACATGCGAAACGGCTACTACTACTTCTACGGCTTGCCGCCCGACTTGAGCGAGCGCTTCTATTTCAATCCCAACTTGAGCCGGAGCAACCTCGTGCTGATCGGCGAGTACGTCACGCCGCTGACCGGGAGCGGCTACCTGCTGGTCAACGAACTCGACGCCGGCGAGCGCGAGATACTGGTCGACCTCGTGGACACCGGCAACGCGCACCACGCCGACTGGGTCCGGGCCATCGGCCTGCTGGCCCCGGACGCAGTGGAAGTCGAAGCCAACGAGCCGTTCGCCGGCATCGCCCTGCACGCGCCGGGCGACGGGGCCGGGTACGTGAGCCTGGCCTTCAACAATGCCAGCAACCCGGCGATGGGCGTCAGCCAGGGCACGCCCATCAGCCTGTCGCTGATCCGGGTCTCGACCAACCTCGCCACGGGCCGGATCATCCCGATCGAGGACGGGTACAACCTGCTCTCCGAGCAGATGAGCCTGCTCATGAGCCTCGATTTCGCGGGCGAGCCGGGGAACTACGTGTTCGAGTGGCGCTGGACAGAGCCGAACGCCGACGGCACCACGCCCACCGACCCGCTGGCCTGCGAGATCTACACGAACGGGGTGGGCCTCAACAGCCTCATCCTCAACGGCCAGGCGCCGGAGGACCTGATCAACCGCTTCTTCGCCGTCCGCTACCGCGCGCAGTCGAACACGGTGATGCATGTCGTCGGCACGAACTGGAGCGAGTTCACGGAGTTCAGCCTGGCCGAGGGCTGGGTGCAGCGGATCCTCAACGCGCTGACGCCGTTCGAGCAGCGGATGCGCGACCTGTACAACAACCCGGTCGAAACACAGGTCAGCATGATCAGCCAGGCCGGCCCGCCTTACGAGGGCGACGTGGCGCTGAACCAGGAGAACCTCGACAACGTCGGGCTGATCCAGCTCTACCAGACCGTGCTCAACCGCGCGGAGCGGGTGCTGGACATGGCCGGGCTGCACGACGCGGCCGCCAACCAGCAACTCCTGCTGGCGGCCTCGCGCCTGAACGACCTCTACATGCTGCTCGGCAACGAGGCCTACGCCGACGCGATGGACCCGACCATCGGCTTCGGGTCCACCATGCTGGTGAACAACAGCACGCCGCTGAACGTGAATTACGGGGAATTGGCCTCGTCACTCTTCTGCTTCGACAACCAGACCGCCTCGCTGATCGAGGAGGAACTCGCCCTGTTGCGCGGGCGGGCCAACGCCTCGCTCTCGCCGGGCATGGGCGTGTCGCCGGTGTACAACCGCCTGTTCTGGAACTTCACCAAGGGCATCACGGCCGGCGAGGTGGCGTACGCCGTCAACTACGACATCACCGGGCACACCAACGCGATCATCGACGCGGTGACGGCCAAGCAGCGGTTCCCGCAGGGCCACGGCGACGCGTGGGGCTACTACCTCGACGCGCTGACGGTTTACTACAAGCTCCTGCGGCACCCGACGTTCGACTGGGGCGTGCCGTCCATCACGCCGATGCTGATGAACGACGTGACGATCGACGCCGATTACTTCGACGAGAAGAAATTCGCCGAGGCCGCTGCGGCCCTCGCGCGCGCGGGCGTGGACATCCTCCAGCGGACGTACCGGCAGAGCTACGACGAGTCCCAGGACGGACTGTTCCCCGGCTACGCGGACAGCAACACCAACCGGGCCTGGGGCGTCGGGCAGTGGGGGACCCGGATCGGCGTCGGCGCGCTGTGCAACTGGGCGGTCGGGAACTCGCTGCTGCCGGCGTCGGCGGACTGGCAGACCAACGTGGCCTCGCTGGTTCTGGCCGGGGCGGGCTACGCGCAGCTGCCGACCAACGCGTATTTCAACGGCGACTTCACCGTGGAGTTCTGGATCAAGACGGCGAACACCGGCGGCTCGGCCGAGATGGACCTGGCCCGGTTCTCCAACCTCGGGGGCGACAACGTGGAAATCAAGCTCCTGTCCGGCGTGGAGCCGGCCCTTCTCGTGGCGGTCACGAACACGTGGTCCGCGTTGTACAGCGGCGCCGCCATCGAGACGGGCGTGTGGACGCATATCGCGGGCGTGCTGGACGGGCACGTGGGCCGCCTTTACATCAACGGGCTGCTCGTGAAGGAGCAGGGCGGCATGGAGTCGCCGACGGCCATCCAGCTCCCGAGCTGCACCATGGGGCTGGGAGACGGCAGCGAGCTGGAAAACTACCACGGCCAGTTCTGCGAGCTCCGGGTCTGGAGCAAGGCCCGCACCGCCGGGGAGCTCACGGGCGCCATGCGCCAGCGCCTGACGGGCGCCGAGCCCGGCCTCGTGGCGTACTGGCCGGTCAACGAGGGCGAGGGGACGCTCCTGCTGGACCATGCCCCCGGCGGCCGCCACGCCCACGCCGTGGAGGCGACGTCCTGGACCAACGACGTCGTCACCCTGGCCGCGATGAACGAGTACGACGACCCCGGCATCCTGCGGATCGACCGCTCCACGGTCAGCGCGCTGGGCGAACTCGCGGCCAACCTGCGCTCGGCGCAGGCGGCGGTGGACAACGCCGACCGCGGCCTGAACCCGCTCGGCCTGGCCCGGACGTCCATTCCCTTCGACATCGATCCGCTCGACATCGACGCGGGCGGCTCGCACTTCGAGCAGGTCCTCGCTCGCGCCAAGACCGCGCTGAACAACGCCCGGACCGTGTTCGACGGCGTCCAGGACGCCACCCGCCTGCTTCGGCAGCAGCAGCAGAGCGCCAACAACTTCCAGGCCGCCGCCATCAGCCAGGAGGCGGATTACACGCGGCGCATCATCGAGATCTACGGCTACCCGTACTCCGACGACATCGGCACGGGAAAGACCTATCCCCAGGGTTACGACGGCCCGGACCTTTACCACTACATGTACGTGGACATGAGCGCCCTCGGCTGGAGCACGGAGGAGGTCGAGCCCATCGCCGCGCGGACCTACGAGTTCATCGGCGACGGGGCGGAGTCCATCCTCAACGTGTACGGGTTCGCGACGAACGAGCCGCCCGGCGAGGAGGAGGAGGGCGTGACGAACATGATCACGTTCCACTACGCCGACAACGGGTTGCCGTGCAAGCCGACCGAGTGGACGGGGACCCGGCGCGCCGAGGGCCGGCTGCAGATCGCCTACGCGGAGTTCCTGAAGCAGTGGCTCGCCTATCTCCAGGCGCTGGAGACCTACGAAGCCAAAACCGAGTACCTGATTGAAATGGTGGACTGGTACGTGCAGACCTTCGCGCCGTACAAGGACGCCGACTACGCCAACAGCGTGGCCGTGAAAACACTGAAGGAGGCCCACAGCACGCTCTCGTCCATCGCGAAAATCAAGAAGCTCGTGCACAAGTGGAAGGAGGAGGTTCATAAAGGCAATGTCCAGGTCTCCATCAGCGCCCAAATCATGAATCAGATCATGGGCGTGGCCAGCGGGGGAGACATCTTCTCCCTGTTGCGGTCCGTTATCGTGGGCACGGGCAAGGCGATCGAAGCGGCCATGGGGGTCAAGCAGTACATCCTCGACATGATCGTCATCGCCGACAAATGGCTCGTGGAGACGACGGAGTACGGAGCCGAACTGTCCAAGCTGACGCACGAGTGGAAGCTGGAGGCGATCGACCAGGAAACCGAGCTGGGCGAACTGGTCCGGGCGCAGTCCCAGCAACTGGCGGCCACCAAGGTCGCCTACCAGGGCCTGCTCCAGGCCTGCCAGAACGCGCTGGCCATCGAGCAGGAAGGGCAGCGCCTGCTGGCGAGCCGCCAGCGGGACCGGCTGGAGGTCGCCAATCGCGTGGCCTCGATGCGGTACAGCGACATGGCGTTCCGCCTCTTCCGCAACGACGCCTTGAGCCGGTACAGTTCGGCCTTCGAGCTGGCGGCGATGTACACGTACCTTGCCGCGAAGGCCTACGACTACGAGACGGGCCTCCTGCCCGCGGAGTCGGCCACCGATCCCGGCAGCCGGTTCCTCGGCGACGTCGTGCGCGCGCGGACGATCGGCCGGATCGTGGACGGCGAGCCGCAGGTCGGCGGGCCCGTCGGCGAGCCGGGCCTGGCGGATATCCTGGCCCGCATGAGCGCCAACTGGACGGTGCTGGACGGGCGGCTGGGCTTCAACAATCCGAGCTGGCGACGGACGTGGTTCTCCCTGCGCACGGAATTGTTCCGTATCCTGCCGGGCGCCTCGGGCGACGCCGCGTGGCGCACGGCGCTGAACTCGTACAAGGTGGACGACCTGTTCGCCGTGCCGGAATTCCGCCGGTACTGTATCCCGTTCGCGGCCGAGGGCGGGCTGCGGGCGAAGGAGCCGGCCCTGGTCATCCCGTTCAGCACGACCGTGGATTTCGGCCATAACTTCTTCGGCCGGGTGCTGGCCGGCGGGGACCACGCCTTCAGCTCGACCGAGTTCGCGACCAAGATCCGCAGCGTCGGCATCTGGTTCAGCAACTATGCCGCGAACGTGTCGTACCCGGTGGGCCTGGCGAACACGCCGGAGGCCTACCTGATCCCCGTCGGCGTGGACGTCATGCGCTCGCCCTCGGACCTGACCGGCAACACGCTGCGCTCGTGGCAGGTGCTGGACCAGGCGATCCCGGTGCCGTACACCATCGGCAGCGCGGAGATCAACGAGGCCGACTGGATCCCGCTCTACGACTCCCTGCCCGATCCGCTGGCGGAGATCCGCCGCTACAGCGCCCTCGGCGCGTTCGACGACACCGGCGTCTGGGGCGACTCGCGCATCAACTACAGCAGCCGGTTGATCGGCCGCTCCGTCTGGAACTCCCAGTGGTACCTCATCATCCCCGCCGGTTCGCTCAACGGCGACCGGTCCCTGGCGCTGGAGATGTTCATCAACGGCCGGACCGGCGACGGCGAAGGGGTCAAGGACATCAAGCTGCTGTTCGAAACCTACTCGTATTCGGGAAACTGAAGAGGCGAACATGAAACTGGTAACCGCTGCATTCCTGCTGATCGCGACCCTGGTGCCGGATTCCGGCGCGATCCCGCCGCTGCCTTCGTTCCGGTACTACGGGTTGCTGACGGACGAGTACGGCTGGCCGGTGACGCTGGACAAGGACGTGGAGATCGTGCTCGACGTGGACACCAACGAGTGCGCGCGCTTCACGGTGAACGAGCAACTGGGCGACGGGATCAACTATATCCTCGAAGTGCCGGTGGACTACGCGAAGAGCATGCGGTACGCGTCGTACGCCGCGCGTACCGGCGACACGGCCGCCATCAGCGTCTACCGCGGCGGCGAGTTCCAGCCGCTGATGAACACGTCCTCCGTGCCCGTGGTCGGGGCCGCGGGCGATGCCGTGCGCCTCAACCTGGGCATGGGGACGGACGAGGACCACGACGGCATGTCGGACCTGTGGGAGACGCAGTTGATCATCTGGAACTCGGGCGGGCAGTTTTCCGACATCAGCGAGGTCCTGCCCGGCGACGACTTCGACGGGGACGGCGTGCCGAATATCGATGAGTTCAACGCCGGGACGGCCCCGGAACTCGCGGGCGACGTGTTTCAGGTCTACAAGTGGATGTGGACGGCGGATAACCTGCTCGCCGTGCGCTTCCTGACCGTCCAGGGCACCACCTACGAAATCAAGTCCGCGCCCGCGCAGGTCCAGGGGCAGGGGATGCAATGGACCTCCACGCCGTTCCGGGTCGTCAGCACCGGCGGCGACAGCAACCGCTACGTGGCCACGTCGTCGGGGTGGAAGTACTTCTACGTCGAGCCGCGCGAGGACATGAAACTGATCCGCCTGGAGGTCGTGAAATGAGGCCGGTGGCGCGATGGGGGATCGGCCTGGCGGTCCTGCTGGCCGCGGCCCGGGCCGGCGCGGACACCTGGACCAACGCGGCGGGCGATATCCTGGAGGCCGAGGCGGTCGAGTGCGACGGGCGGACCGTGCTGTTCCGGCGCCCGGGCGGGCAGGAGGTGCGGCTGCCGCTCTTCAGCCTTGCCGAGAACGAGCAACGGCGCGTCCGGGAACTCTTCAACGGGCCGCTGGTCCCGGCCGACGTCCGCCCCGCGTTCGACCAGGCCGCGTTCCAGCTCGAGCGAGCGCGCCTCCTGCTTTCGGAGCAACAGATCGACAACCGGGAATACGCCGCGCGGCACGACCAGGTCATCCGGACGTTCGTGAGGGCCTGCGCCGCGCTGTCCCATGCCGAGAACAGCGGGGAGGTCCGGCAGTGGGTGGAGCGGCTGGAGGCGCGGTGAGCGGGAATGAGCAAACAGGAGAACCAACCTTGAAAACGCGCACATACATCTGCATGGCCGCGCTGCTCCTCGGGGCGGCGGCCCCCGCCGGGGCGCAAGCGCCCTCCATCCTGAACTACCAGGGCCGGGTCGCCGTGGGCGGAACGAATTACGACGGCTCGGGCCAGTTCCGGTTCGCGCTGGTGAACGGCGCCGGGACGACCACGTACTGGAGCAACGGCGTCAATGCCGTGACCACCACGGTGACCAAGGGCCTGTACTCGGTGCTGCTGGGCGATACGAACGAGGCGAACATGGGCGCCATGACGGCGGCCCTCTTCACCAATTCCGACGTGCGCCTGCGCGTCTGGTTCGCGCCCCAGGGCTCGACGCCGCAGCTACTCTCGCCCGACCAGCGCGTCGCCGCGTCCGGCTACGCCCTGGTGGCCGCCAACGCCGATAACGCCCGGACGGCCGGGGACGCCGACGAATTGGACGGGCAGCACGGCTGGTATTACCTGAACGCCGCGAATACGACCGGCACGGTGAACGACGCGCGGCTCTCCACCAATATCCCGCGTCTCAACGCGTCCCAGAACTTCAGCGGCGCGAACCACTTCCTTTCCACCGTGGGCATCGGCGTGACGAATCCGCAGAAGCGGCTCGAGGTGCGGGCGACCTCGTCGGCGGACGGGGTCCGGGTGGACGGCATCGGCGTGCCGGCCGGCCTGCAGTGGTGCACCAACGGAACCATGCTGTGCGAGCTCGGCGTGGCGGCCGCCGCCCACAACTACAGCTCGGACGCGGCGCCCGGCGACGCGGTGTTCCGGTTCGGCCGGCTGCTGGTGTTGAGCGGCTCCGGGGCCGCCGGCCTCGTGGTGGCCACCAACAATTACGTCGGCATTCACAAGACCAGCCCGGCTACACCGCTCGATGTCAACGGCACCGTGACGGCAACCGCCTTCGCGGGCAGCGGGGCCGGGCTCACGGGTGTGAACGCCGACCAGGTGGACGGACTGCACGCCGCGTCCTTCGCGCAGTTGACTTCCAGCCCGACGTTCACCGGCACGGTGCACGCCGCCGGATTCGCGGGCGGCGGTGCGTCGCTGACGGGCGTGAATGCGGACCAGGTGGATGGCCTGCATGCCGCGTCCTTTGCGCAATTAAGCTCCAGTCCAACGTTCACGGGCACGGTCCATGCCGCCGGCTTTGCCGGGAACGGCGCGAGCGTGACCGGCGTGAACGCGGACCAGTTGGACGGGCAGCACGGCTGGTACTACCTGAACTTCGCCAACATGACGGGCGCGGTGACCGACGCGCTGTTATCCACCAACATCCCGCGCCTCAACGCGGCCCAGAACTTCAGCGGGGCCAACCACTTCCTTTCCAGCGTGGGCATTGGCGTGACCAATCCGCAGAAGCGGCTCGAGGTCCGGGTCACGAGCGCCGCCGACGGCCTCCGCGTGGACGGCGCGGGCGCCGGGGTCGCCCCGGCCATTTCCTTCAGCACCAACGACACCGTGCACGGGGAACTCGGCCAGGCGGCGGCGGGCGGACAATACAGCACGGACGCCGCGGGCGGCGACTTCGTGATCCGCAACAACAGCGGCAAGGTGCTCATCCAGAACGGCGGCGGCGCCTCGGCCCTGGCCGTGTGGACCAACAACTACGTGGGCATTCACAAGACCAACCCGTCCACGGCCCTCGACGTGAACGGAACGGTGACGGCTACCGCGTTTCATGGAGACGGCTCCGCGCTCACGAACCTGAACGTGAGCACGCTGGACGTGTGGGGGAAAACAATGATCGTGGGGCAAAGCTGGGGCGACGGGCCGTTTCAGGTGTACGGCTCGAAATGGGTGACGGACCAGACGAACGCGAACTTCGGCTGGTATTTAAGCGGATGGGGCGCCTGGCAATCCTTTACCGCGGGAACCAACGGCACCTTGGCCGCCGTTCAGGCGTATGTCTATTCCTATACCGGCGGGCTGTGGACGGCCACGTTAAGCATCTACAACGGCGAGGGCGCCACCGGGGCCGTGCTTTGCTCCCAGACCGTCGGCGGCGACCACGTGAATCAAGCCCGCACGTTCACCCTCGAATCGCCTGTTTCACTCATTGCCAGCAACCAGTACACCTTCTACTTTCATAACTACTCCGCCGAGTTGACGGTGAGAGCCTCGACCAACGTCTACGCGAGAGGCCGATCCAGTTACTCGGTTGATTACGATTACCACTTCTCCACCTACATGATCCAGACGGCGGAGGTGGCGGCGCTGGTCGTCCAGCCGAACACGCTCAACGTCGGGATCGGCACGACCAACCCGACCAACAAGCTGCACGTGGTCGGCACGGTCCAGGCCACGGCGTACCTCACCTCCAGCGACAGCGAGATGAAGGAGAATTTCCGGCCGGTGGACGCGGAGGTTATCCTGGACGGTGTCTCGGCGCTGCCCATGGCGACCTGGAACTTCAAGGACGACGCGTCCGGCACGCACCTGGGCCCGATGGCCCAGGATTTCCACGCGGCCTTCGGCCTCGGCAATACCGAGCGGGGCATCTTCACCGTGGACGCCGACGGCGTCGCCCTCGCCGCCATCCAGGGCTTGAACCGGAAACTGGAGGCCGCGTTGCAGGCGAAGGAGCGGGAGATCGCGGAACTTCATCGGCGCGTGGAACAGTTGGAGAAGCTGTTGCCTTCGGCTAATCCATGATCGCGATGCGACAGAGCTTGGCCGTCCTGGCGGCGCTGTTCCTGTGCGCCGCCGCGGCGACCGGCACGCGCACGGGCGGCGTCTATGCGGTGACCGCCGACACGCTGGACGGCGGCGGACAGCGCGCGGCGGGCGCGGCCTATGTCAACGACGCCAGCATGGGAGCCATCGGAGACCTTGCCGGGAGCGGGACCGTTCTGAAAGGCGGCTACCCGGGCCAGCTCATGGACCTGGCCGGCGTGAACGTGAGCGTGACGCCGATCCCGATGGACGAGGGGACGACCGGCCAGGTGGCCGCGGTGGCGCGCTGGGATGACGATACGGTCTCGCCGCTCGGCAGCAACGATGTCCAGTGGGCCAGCCCGGCCTATCCTTTCGCCAGTGTTACGCCCGACGGCCGGCTCGTGGCCGCCATCGTCTATGCCGATATCCGCACGGCCGTCACGGGGCTCTACTTCGGCCTGGCGGGTTCCGCGACGCAGACGGTCATGGACGCCGATTCGGACAACTTCGGAATCTACGCCGGCGACGACATCAAGGATTCGTGGCAGGTCGAGAACTTCGGCGCGGACAACCCGGACGGCCTGGCGGACGCCGACCCGGATGGCGACCGGCGGGACAACCGGAACGAGTACGTCACCGGCACGCAACCCGACGACGAGGGTTCCTTCTTTAAGCTGTGGAACGAGCGGATCGAGCAGGTGACCACGCAAGGCGACGTGTTCTATCATCCGCGGCTGGATAGCCGGACGTATGACGTCCTGCGATCCACGGCCCTGCTGGCCCCCGACTGGAGCGATTCGTTCGCCTATTCCGAGTCCCTCGCCGGCGCCACCTGCACCGTGCGGGACCTGGACCTCGCCGCCGACGCGACCTACTACCGCGTGCGGGTCGAAATCATCCCCACCAACTGCGGCGAGTTTGCCCTGGCCTATCTCCCGACGCTCTGGGACCAGCGCGGTTATGCCCTCGCGCTGGCGGACTTCAACGAGGACGGCACGCTGGACATGTTCGTGGGCTACAACGGGCCGGCGCAGATCCTTCTCGTGGCGACCAACGAGGGTTTCTATCCCGTTGTGACCGACAGCGGTCAGCGGCTCGGTACCGGCACGGTGTACGGCGCCGCCGCGGCCGACCTCAACGGCGACGCGCGCGTGGACGTGCTCACGGCGGGCCCGGACGGCGCGCGCATCTGGTACAACAGCGGCAGTGCCGTGTTCACCGGCGGCCTGTACGCGGCGACGAACACCTATTGCACCGCCGTCGCGGTGGGCGACCTGAACGGCGATACGAACGACGACCTGTTCATCTGCCGGGGCAGCGCGGCGTTCGGGTTCAAGAACCTGGTGCTGACCAACAACCGGTCCGGCGTATTCGCGCCCGTGGACCAGTCGGCGTTCATCCTGGACCGCAGCTACGGCGTGGCGCTGGGGGATCTCGACAACGACGGGGACCTGGATGCGTACGTCGCCAACAGCGTCGCGAACCGGTGCTACCGGAACGACGGCCGCGCCCGCTTCACCCTCTGGGGGACGGACAGCCGCGTGGACGACAGCCGCGGCACGGCGATCGCCGACCTGAACGGCGACGGCTGGCGGGACGTGGTCGTGGCGAACGCCTGGCCGGGTCCCGGCATCGTGTATCTTAATCGCACGAACGGCGTGCTGGAGGCGTATCCGCTGGGCGCGGACTCGTCCGACGGCACGGGCGTGGCCGTGGCGGACCTGGACGGCGACCTGCGGCTCGATATCGCCATGTCCGGCTGGGAGGACAACACCGTCTGGTTCGGCCTCGACGGCACCAACTTCGCCCGGAGCAGCCAGTCCCTTGGCAGCGAGCGGGGGCAGGCCGTCGCGGTCGGAAACATCAACCGCGAGAGCGCCTTGGACCTCGTGTTTGTCCACTACGACTCGACCAACACGCTCTGGCTCAACCAGTGCGAGCCGTAGACTTTTTTCGCGGGCATCCGCCGGCCGAACGCCCTATACTCGGATCGCATGACCGAGGCCGCGGGCAGCATTCACGTGGGGGTGGCCGGCTGGTCCTACCCGGATTGGGAGGGCTATGTATACTCCCGCCGGGAAAAGGACAAGCTGCGGTTCGTCGCGGGCTACCTCGACCTGATCGAGATCAACAGCACCTTCTACCGCCCGCCCGCCGCGAAGACGGCGGCCGCCTGGGCGCGGCAGACCGCGGACCTCCCGGATTTCTTTTTCAGCGCCAAGTTGCACCGCGACTTCACCCACGAGGGGCGGTTCTCGGAAGCCGCGGCCCGCGCGTTCCTCGACGGGCTGAAGCCCATTTCGGACGTCGGCCGGCTCCGGCACCTCCTCGCCCAGTTCCGGTACGATTTCGCGGACTCGCCGGATGCTCGAAAACGGCTCCGGTCCATTGCCGGATCGTTCGGCGGCGCGGCCGTCCTGGTCATGGAAATGCGGCACCGATCCTGGCAGGCCCCGGCGAACCTGGAGTTCCTGGCCGGGCTGGGGGTGACCGTGGCGAACCTGGACTATCCCACGGGCCGCGACTCGTTCGACCTGCGCGAATGCCGGGTCGGTGAGCATGGGTATCTGCGCCTGCACGGACGCAACCGCGCGGCGTGGTTCGACCGCCAGGCCGGGCGGGACGAAACCTACAACTACCTCTATTCCAAAACAGAATTGGAGGACATCCGCGCCCGCGCCGTCGCGCTGGCCAGGACGTTCCGGTCCCTGACGATCGTGGCCAACAACCACTACCAGGGCAAGGAGCTGGCCAACGCGTTGCAGCTCAAGGCTATGCTCTCCGGCCGGAAAGTTCGCGTGCCGCCGGATCTTCTGCGACAATACCCCGAACTGGCGGAAATCGCCCGCGAAAGGAATCCCCATGACGAAGGCGCGCTGTTTTGAGTATCCGCTGCGCGACGCGCTCGTCGTGATCGTACCCGTGCTGGGCGACAACTTCAGCTACCTCGTCGCCGCAGGCGGCCGGGCCGCGGCGGTGGATCCGGCGGATGCCGCCCCGTTGCTCGATCAGGTGAAGGCTCGGGGCCTGAAGCTGGACCTGATCCTCAACACGCATCACCATTTCGACCACGTCGCCGGTAACGAGGAACTGAAGGCCCGGACGGGCTGCCGGGTGGCGGGGCCCGGCGACGTTCGCATCCCCGCGCTCGATCGGGCCGTGGCGGACGGGGACCGTCTCGCGCTGGGGCCCCTCACCATCGAGGTCGTGGGCACGCCCGGCCATACCCGGAATCATCTCTGCTACTACCTCCCGTCGGGCCCGGCCCTGTGGACGGGCGACACGCTCTTTACCGGCGGTTGCGGACGGCTGATCGAGGGCGGCTCCGCGACCATGTGGGGGTCGTTGCATGCGCTTTCGCTGCTGCCCGACGATACGCTGGTATTCTGCGGCCACGATTACGCGGTCGAGAATCTCCAGTTCGCGGCGGAACTGCAGCCCGACAACGAGGAGATCCGCCGGCGGCTGACCGACCTCCAGGCCCGCGCCCGGGAGGGCCGTCCCACCGTGCCGTCCACGCTTGCCGAGGAAAAGGCCACGAATCCCTTCCTGCGGTCGGACGCCCCCGAGCTTCTCCAACGGCTGGGACTGACCGGCCTGGAACCGGCGCGGGTCTTCGCCGAATTGCGGCGGAGGAAAGACGAGTACCGGTAAGCTGTTCTTGAAGACAGGATGCCCTCGTCCCGCGGCAGCTTATTACGGATTGATAAGCACCACGGTCCGTAGTCCCACGTCATTGCCTTCGTAGTCAATGAAGTTGCCCCAGCGATGGCCCACGCGGCATCGGTCGGCGTAACTGCCCCAATGGCCGCCGCGTACCATGCGGCCGATGCCGACGGTGTCCGGGTGCCAGTCGAAGACCCATTCCTCGACGTTCCCCGCCATATCGTAGAGTCCGTATCCGTTCGGCGCGAAACACCCCACGGGACTCGTGTACGGGGTGGGATCGTTGTCGTAATCCGGATGATACTTGTACGTCGGGCTGGTATCATAGGGGATGTCGTACATGTTGCTTCTGTAGTTCGACCGCGCATGCTGGATGGTGTCGCCCCAGGGGAAGCGGCGGCTTGACAGCCCGCCGCGCGCGGCATACTCCCACTGGTCCGCCGTCGGCAGGCGGTACCCGTTGGCCGACGGCTTGACGAAGGGTTCCGGTTCCAGGCCGGCCTTGTAGACCCAGGTGAACGCCGCGTCTGTGTAGTAGGCCGGTTCCCGGCCTTCCTTCTGGCTGCGTGCGTTGCACCACTTCACGCAATCGTACCAGTCCACCCAGTACACGGGGTGATTGGTGGCCTTGCCGCTCCCGCTACGGAACGAATAGCCGTTCGTGACCGCCCACGCGCGCACGTCGTTCCACAAGGCCAGCGTCACCTCGTACTGGTCCATGCAGAACGACTCCACGGTCAGATTGTAGGTCTCGGGGTAAAGCGTGCTGTGCGATTCGCCCGCCGCCAGCAGGTTCGTCCCGGAAATCATGCCGCCGGGGAGTCGAGTCATGTTTGTAGGCACGGGACAGACTGCGACCCGGAAGAAGCGCGGCACGGTCGACGCCATGGTGGTTCCGGTCGGCGCCAGGCCGCACCCCGTGTCATACCAGACAGAGGACGTTGGACTGCAGGCCCATTCGATCCGGTACTGCACGACACCGTTGGTGGCATGGGTCCAACGCACCGTGCCGTGGCTGAAGGACGACTCAACGATTTCCTCCGTAGCCTGGACCACGGTTGGCCCGAACACGAAAAGGGCCAGAAGCCCGCCTCGAATCAATGACGCTGTCTGCACGATCATTTCCTCAACACGTTCACTACGGCACGCTTCGGACCGTGCGGAAACCCGTGTCCATGTCGGCCGTGTACGCATCCCCGCTGGTCATGTGGCCGACCCGAAGTAATTCGGCGCGATCAACGCAACTGCCTCCTCGAACACTGTGGAGCCGTGTGCCGGTGCCCGGAATAAAGGTATAGACTCGCTCGCTGACATTGCCTGCCATATCGTACAGGCCGTAAGCATTCGGCGCAAAACTGCCTACCGGCAACGTGGGTGGAGACGGTTCGCTGGTGCCTGGGTGCAGCCCCCTCGTTGGGCTCGTATCGTACGGATACACGTTGGTGCTGTAGTAGTTTGCCCGTGCATGCTGAATCTCATCGCCCCAGGGAAACCGCTGGCTTTGCAGCCCGCCCCGCGCAGCGTATTGAAACTCCTCGTCGGTCGGTAACCGGTATCCATTCGCCGATTCGTCAACATACAGGTTTGTGCACCAGACACTCCTGAACACGGCCGTCAAGGAGGCGTTTGTGTAATAGACCGGATCAAGCCCCGCCTTCTCGCTGCGCGCATTGCACCATTTCACGCAGTCATAAAAAAACACTTCGATCATGGGGTGGTTCAGTGGCTTGTCAGGCAGGCCTGGAGGTACATAGATGTAATAACTGTTGCTGACGGCCCAATCGCGAACCTCGAACCACAGGGCCCGGGTCACTTCGTACCGATCCATGTAGAAGGAATCCACGGTGTGGCTGTACGTCTCGGGATACCAGGTGTTGGTCGTCTCCAGCGGGGCCAGCGGATTGGTACCGGAAATGACCCCGCCGGGTATCAGGACCATGGACTCGGGGACCATCAGGCGGGCCTTGACCCGGAACGCCATCGGGACCGGGGCGGTCATGACCGTCCCGGTCGGCGACAGGGTGCACCCGATATCGCTCCAGTTCTGATCGCCGGGATCGGTGGCCCCCTGGAGGCGGTATTCGATGATCCGGTTGGTCGGATAACTCCACTTGAGGGTGCCGCGGTGGGAAAACGAAGTGAGGGACAGTTCCTGCGCCCCGGCCGTCGCCATCAAGGCCAGCAGGCCCGCGAGCGCCGCGCCCCCGCCCGGAGATGCCGAGCGCATCGTACCAATCCTCCTCTCTATAAAAGTTTGACGCCGCGGAAAAAAATATGTCAAGCCCCGTATCCTGTTTTTTTCTCTGGCTCCCGCGGCGGGGCCGGGCATAATCGGACCGTTTTCAGGAGGATCGCATGAGCAAGAATATGATTATCGCCTTGGTCTTGATGGTCGTCGCGGTTGTGATCTTCATCGTCAACCGCGAGAAGACGAGCGTGGACCTGCTGTTCACGACCATCAACCAGGCCAAGTCCTTCGTCTTCCTCGGTTTCACCGCGCTCGGCGTCGTGATCGGCGTGCTGCTGAAGTAATCCATGCACCCGGCGGCGGATCCCATCCACGCGGCGGCGGACCTTGTGCGCGGGGCCCGCCGGATCGCGGTCCTGACGGGCGCCGGCATCTCGACGCCGTCCGGCATTCCCGATTTCCGCTCGGCGGACGGGCTCTACGCCGACGAGCGCAACGCCAACGTGTTCGACATCGGGGAGTTCCACCGCCGCCCGGAGCATTTCTACCGCTTTGCCCGCGAGTTCTACCCGATGCTGGAGCGGGCGCAACCCAATACCGCGCACCGGGCCCTGGCGGCCTGGGAACAGGCCGGGAAGGAAGTCCATGTCGCCACGCAGAACATCGACGACCTGCACCAGCGCGCGGGTTCGACCCGCGTCTATCCGGTTCATGGAACGGTGGAGACCAGCACGTGCCTTGAATGCGGCGCCGCACGCCGCACGTCGGAACTGGTCCCCGAGATCATGGCGGGCCGCGTGCCGCGCTGCGGCTGCGGCGGGGTGTTCAAACCCGACATCACGTTCTTCGGCGAGCAACTCCCGGAGGCTGCGTGGAACCGGTCGGTCGAGGCCATGCGCGGCGCGGACCTGGTCCTGGTGATCGGAACGAGCCTCGCGGTGTACCCGGCCGCCTCGCTGCCGGATTACCGCGGGCCGGACGCCGCCCTGATCGTGGTCAACCGGGATCCGACCCCGCTGGACGGCGCGGCAGACGTGGTGTTGCACGGGGACCTGGCGGAAATGTTCGGGCGATTGGAGGCATGATTCTGCTTGAGATACCGGCCCGGCCGCCTTTAAAATACTCACACTTTTGGAGAACCCCATGGACCCCAGCCCAGCGGTAAAAAACCTGTTGCAACGCGGCGTCGTCATGCCCTGTCCGGCCGCGGTCGAGGTCGGCGACGATGTACACCCGGAGCGCATTGCTCCGGGTGTCGTGCTTCATGCGGGCAGCGCCGTGCGCGGCGCCGAGACGGCGATCGGCGCCGGCTCGGTGATCGGCGGCGAGGCGCCCGCGACGGTGGAGGATTGCCAGCTTGGAAAGAAAGTGGCGCTGAAAGGCGGCTATTTCTCGGGCGCGACGTTCCTGGACGGCGCGAACATGGGCAGCGCGGCGCACGTCCGGCCGGGCACGCTGCTGGAGGAAGAGGCCAACGGCGCCCACGCGGTCGGCCTCAAGCAGACGATCTTCCTCCCCTACGTCACGGCCGGCAGCCTGATCAATTTCTGCGACGCGCTGATGGCGGGCGGCACCAGCCGGAAGAATCACAGCGAGATCGGCTCGTCGTACATTCATTTCAACTTCACGCCGCACCAGGACAAGGCCACGCCGTCGCTGATCGGCGACGTGCCGCGCGGCGTCATGCTCGACCGGCCGGCGATCTTCCTGGGCGGGCAGGGCGGGCTGGTCGGCCCGGTGCGGATCGCCTTCGGCACGGTGATCCCGGCGGGACAGATCTGCCGGCGGGACATTCTCGAGGAAAGCCGGCTCTACGCGGGCGCGCCCGCCTCCGGCGACGGCGGGCTGCGGCCGTACAGCGCGCAGATGTATCGCAGCATCACCCGCGTGGTGAGAAATAATATGATCTACATCGGGAATATCTGGGCGCTGCGGCGCTGGTACGAGCAGGTCCGGAAACCCTGGATGACCGGCGACCCGATCGCGCAGGCCTGCTACGAGGGCGCCGTGGCGCGCTTGGACGAGGTGCTGGAGGAGCGCGTCAAGCGCCTGGGCGACCTGGCGGGCCGGATGGCGAAATCGCTGGAACTGGCGAAGAAGGATTCCTTGCCCGAGCCCGTGCTGGCGCGCCAGCGCGAGCTGATGGAGCGCTGGCCGGAGTGGGAGGGCGTCCTGAAGCGGGGGCCGGGGGAGGGGACCGGCGCCGCGGAACGCGATGCCTTCCTGCAGGTGTGGAGCGCCGCGGATCGGGGCGCGGGCTATCTCAAGGCGGTGGCCGCGCTGCCGGAAAACGCGCGCCGCGCCGGCTCGGCCTGGCTGCAGGCGCTGGTGGACGAGATGTCGGCTTTGTGGAAAGACTAGACCCAACCCAGGAGAACGACCATGGCAAGGCTATTCGGGACGGACGGCGTGCGCGGGGTGGCCAACGTCTACCCCATGACGGCGGAAATGGCGCTGGAACTCGGGCGCGCCACGGCCTACGTATGTAAACGGCACAAGAAGACGGGCCCGCACCGCATCGTGATCGGCAAGGATACCCGGGTCAGCGGCTACATGCTGGAGACCGCCCTGACCGCCGGCATCACCTCGATGGGCGTGGACGTCCTGCTGGTCGGGCCCATGCCGACGCCGGGCATTGCGTTCATCACACAGAGCATGCGCGCGGACGCCGGGATGGTGATCTCCGCCTCACACAATCCCTTCGAGGACAACGGCATCAAGATCTTCTCCCGGGATGGCTTCAAGCTGCCCGACGCCGAGGAGGACGAGATCGAGCGGTTGATCACCTCGGGCGAGATCAAGAACATCCGCGCCACGGCCCACGACATCGGCAAGGCCCATCGCATCGACGACGCCATGGGGCGGTATATTGTCTTCTGCAAGAACACCGTGCCCGAGGACGTGAGCCTGGACGGGCTGAAGGTCGTGCTGGACTGCGCCAACGGGGCCACCTACCGCGTCGCGCCGATCATTTTCTGGGAACTGGGCGCGGAGGTCACGGCCATCCATTGCGAGCCTGACGGCACCAACATCAATGCGAACTGCGGCTCGCAGCACACGCAGGACCTGTCGGCCAAGGTGCGGGAGATGAAGGCGGATGTCGGCCTGGCGTTCGACGGCGACGGCGACCGGCTGATCGCCGTGGACGAGAACGGCGAGGAGATCACCGGCGACCACATCCTGACGATCTGCGCCAAGATGCTCAAGGAGAGCGGCCGGCTGACGAACAACCTCGTCATCTCGACGGTCATGAGCAATTTCGGGTTCGGGCTGGCGCTCAAGGAGTTGGGCATCCAGCACGGGGCGGCCAAGGTGGGCGACCGGTACGTGCTCGAGATGATGCAGCAGAAGGGCGCCGTGCTCGGCGGCGAGGCCTCCGGCCACATCATCCTCCTCGAGCACCACACCACGGGCGACGGGATCCTGTCCGCGCTGCAACTGCTGACCGCGATGCGCCACCAGGACCGCAAGCTCTCCGAACTGGCGACGCTGATGAAATTGTTCCCCCAGAAGACCATCAACGTGGACGTGGCGAAGAAGCCGCCGCTGGAGGAACTGCCCGACGTGCAGGCCGCGATCAAGACGGCCGAGGCGGAACTCGGGGACAAGGGCCGGGTCCTGGTCCGCTATTCCGGCACCCAGTCCATGTGCCGCGTGATGGTGGAAGGTCCGAACGACGAAACCGTCAATCGATTGGCGAAGACGCTGGCGGACCAGGTCAAGAAGAGCATCGGCTGATTCGAAAAAGGAGAAGGAGCATGCCCTGCAAGGTCATCATTACGCGGGATTTCGATCATGCCAGCGAAGTAGCCGCCCGCTGCGTGGCGACGGATATACGCAACGTGCTGGCCGCGCGGGAGGAATACGTGATCGGCCTGGCCACGGGCATGTCGCCGTCGGGCCTGTACAAGGACTTGGCCAAGACGGCCAACGGCGGCGCGTTCGACAGCTCCCGGATACGGAGCTTCAACCTGGACGAGTACATCGGCCTGCCGGGCGAGAATCCGCAGCAGCGCGCCCTGCACCCGGAGAGCTATAGCTTCTTCATGATCCAGGAGCTCTTCGGGCTCCTTCAGAAGAAGTTTCGCGAAACCAACGTGCCGTGGGGTTGCCTGATCGACCAGGAGAAGTTCATGGCCGAGTTGAAGGCGAACCCGGGAGACTGGACGGAGCAGGGGAAGGACAAGGGGCGCTCGATCGCCATCAAGGCGGACGCGAAGTCCGAGTACCTGCGCTGGGTTCGCCGCGAGATCCTGGACGCGTACGAGGCCAAGATCAAGCGGATGGGCGGAATTGACCTGCACATCGTCGGGGTGGGCGGGCGCGGCCACGTGGGTTTCCACGAAGCCGGCATCCCGTTCGCGGGCAGCCGGGTCCTAGTCGTCAAACTGGACGACAACACGATCCAGAACGCCGTCACCGACGGGCATTTCCGGCGCATCGAGGAAAGCCCGCGGTACGCGGTTTCCATGGGCGCGGAGCTGATCTACGAGGCGCGCAAGGTGCTGCTCATCGCCATGGGCAAGCGCAAGTCCGAGCCGGTGGCCACGTCGCTGGCGCAGGATCCGACCGATGCCGTGCCGATCTCGTACGGGCAGGTCTTCGCGAAACGCGGCGGCGAGATGATCTACGTCATTGATCGCGAAGCTGCCGCCGGCGTGTTCGAGCAGAGGGACGCCATCCGGGCGCGCGGCGTGCAGATCGAGGACTTGAGCAGCGGCGTCGCCGCCCGACGGGTCGAGGATCTCAAGTTCTTCCGCAATCCGCAGACCGGGTTGATGGGCTAGTAGATTTCCTCGCCCTCTTCCTGGGTGAAGAACAGGTGGTTGTACTGCTCGGCGCTGAAGCGTTCCTCCGGCGCAAGGAGGGCCTGCTCGGCCTCCTCGCGTTCCTTGACGGCGGCGGCCTCCAGATGGACGAGGCGCTGGGGGACCTGGCGCTCGTGCAGCAGGCCCTTGATCTGCTGGAACAGCGCGCGGCTGCCGTACAGCAGGCGGCTTTCGTCCATGATCTTGCAGGCGACCATCGATTCGAACGTGTCGAAGTTCGTCTGCTCCCGGACGCGGTGGAAGCCCTTTACGAGGTAGTCCACCTCCTCGCGGTAGTCGGGGTGAACGAGCAGGTAATGCTTTTTCCTGTAGATGGCGGCGTCGAGGGCCTGGATCGCATCCGCGGGCAGGTCGTCCGACGCCACGACGACGATGTCGAGGTCGGAGCCGCGGACCATCTCGCCGGTGCTTTTCTCGGGGCGCGGCACGCGGTGGGCCATGTTGTACATGACATCGCCGGCGATCAGGAAGCAGAAGCGCTCCGCCAGCGTGTCGTCGTTCAATTCCGCCAGGGCGGAGACGGCGACCTCGCGGGCAAGGCTGATTTTATCCTGGCTGATCGCGGCCGCGGCGCGGCGCAGGTCCTCGGCCCTCTTTGCCGCCAGCGTGGCTTGCTCCTTGAGCCCCAGGACCGTGTAGGTCAGGAATTCGCGCCGGATCGACGGGGACAGGCGGGCGTAGCCGTCGACGGCGCGATCCAGGCGGAGGTACCGGCGGCCGAAGAGGATCCGCCGCAGCGCCGGGATCCGGCGGCACTCGCGCCAGAGGGGCAGGACGTCCATCCGCGCGCGTTCCAGCAACTCCGCCCCGGTGAGCGGGCCCGACACCCATAGAGTATCCCGCAGCATTCGTTCCATCATAAATCCCGGACCCTCGTCAACAGGCGGACCCCGTGGCCGCGCACCTGCTTGAAGCAGGCTCCCTGGCTGATGTGGCGGAGCACCGCCTCCGCGTCGGTCACGCGCGTTCCGCAGATCGCATCAATGCCGTGATCGAAAAGGATCGGAGCGAGCGGGGCCGTCGGGCCGGTCAGGACCACGTAACTTTCCGCGCAGAGGGGCAGCAGCGCTTCGATCGTGTGGTTGATGAGCGTGGAGGCGGTCATGCAAACGACATCGCAGGAGGGCAGAATTTCCGCCGCCTGTGTGTCCGGCAGGTCGCCGGGCCGGGGCCGCTGCTCGATCACGTACACCTTTTTAGCCGCTTCACGCAGTTTCGGAATGAAACCGAAATGGCCGACGACCCCGATCGTGCGGCCGCGGCCCTTTTCCATCAAGAGGTCCACCGCGCCGCGCTCGACGCACTTCGATTCGTCCACCTCGAGCATGGAGTTGACCGCCGCCATGCCGATGGAGGCGGCCACCGTGTCTTCCGAGAGCGCGTAGGCGGCGAGTTCGCCCGCCGTTTTTTCGAGCAGCTGCCCGGCGTCGGGGACGGTGATGTCGGCGTGGTCGCTGTGCTGGCGGTCCTCGCCTCGAACGGTGGACGAAAGGCCGGAATGCTTCGTGGTGACGAGCGTCCAGAACGCGCAGGACCAGACCGCACGGACCGGATGATCCCGGTGCGGAAGCGAGTCGAGCATGTCCTTCAGGATTCGCATGGAGGTGTGTCCGCTCACTGTATCCCGATCCGATAGAACTGCAAGGCGCCGTCCATTCGCACCGTTACGTTGCTCGCGGTGGGGAAGTTGGTCACGTTCGCAAACGCCCCGCTGCCGGCGGCCAGGTTGGAAGCGGCCTGGAGCGAGAGGGTGCGCTCGGCCACCGCTTCGCAGGAGACCGCCAGCAGGGATCCGGCCGCCGGGCGCAGGCACACGGCCTCCACGGGACTGCCGTTCCATATCCGCACCGTCGCCTGCGTGCCGGCATCGCTGATGAGCCGGACGTTCCATCCGTAGGCCGGCGCGCTCGCTCCCGGGTTTCCCGTGCCGCCCGCCGAGGTGCCGCCGTTCACGAGGTTGGTGGTGTACTGCTGAAAGACCGTCGTGCCTTCCGTCACACGCTCCTGGACGATGTACCAGAAATTGGAGTGGCCCGGGTACCCGGTGGCCTTGGGCCCGTAGTTGCTGACGCAGGGGATGACCACGCTGGCATCCCACTGCGCCGTCATCCAGCGGCTGGTGTCCCCGGCCATGGCGGCCTTTTCCAGGCCGGGATAGTAGCCCAGGGCATCGCTGAACAAGGATACGGCAGGCCGCCCCGGGAATCCGGTGGCCGCCTGGATGAACGCCGGCTCCAGCCAGAAGGCCGGGGTGTTCGACAGGGTGAACGGCGCGTCCCGCATCAGGCAGCGGCTGGCGATGTTCGCCTGTTCCCCGGTGTACCCCTGCTGGAGCCACCAGGGATCGTGGTAGGGCGCGGGATGGGCATCCACGACCAGCAACCGCCCCTTCGGGCCGAACGAGGGCCCGTCCGCGAGATAGTCCGCGATTTCATTGTCCGAGTAGCGCGGGTTGTCGTACCAGACCAGCAGGCCCGAACCGACCGGGCCGAACCGCCAGGCGTCCCCGCCCAGGCAGCTGTCGTAGCCGCCGGACGCGGAGGTGTTGCGCCATTGCAGGTAGTACCCGTGGGGTGTGATGCGCGCGCCGGTGTTGCGGGCCCAGGGCGCCGTGTACTGCCAGTAGCCCGTGTCGGTCTCCGCGTTGTCGTACAGGAGCGTGGAAACTCCCGAGACCACCCGCACCTCGTCCACGAACGCCCCATCGCCCAGGACGGAGTAATCCGTCCAGTACTGGAAGGCCAGGTGGACGCTCTTGTTGCTGTAGGCGTTGAGGCTGTTGGTCCATGAGCGGTAGGCCGGGTACCCGGCGCTGGTCCCGTCGTAGCTGGCGATCTCGATCCAGCCGGCCCCGTTGTTCGTGGAAACGTAGACGGAGAAGAAATCATAACCGGCTTCCGTGTCGTAGGCCGCGTCGTAGCGCAGGGAGGCCCCCGCCGCCGGGATCGCGAGCGAAGAGCTTAGAATCATCGTGGCATTGGCGTCAAAGTCCGCGCCGCCCCACCACTGGTACTGCCCCCGCGGCTGCACCGGCAGCGCCTCGACCTGGTCGGGCAGTTCGATTTTGACCGCCCTGTGGACGTCCGGCCCGCCCGGGAACCCGCTGGCTTGCCCGAGGGTCACCGTGTACACCTGCGCGGTGTCGCTGATCACCAGCGGATCCAGCCAGCCCCACTGGTCGAGATGCAGGGGATCCATGGCGGGAGGCTGGAACCCGAGGGGGAATCCCGTCCAGTCGTCCGACATCAGGGACCAGAACCCCACCGATGTGTTGCCGTCGCCGTACGTGTACAGGTCGATGGCCCCGAGGTTGTGCGCGTACTCGTGGGCCAGAACCCCGATCCCGCAGTTCTCCGGCATCATGATGTACGTGGAGGCCGACACCCCGGGCGTGATTTCGTACGGGGTCGCGAGGGACCAGGAGTGCGACCAGAGCGCGCCCTCCCCGTAGGCGGTGCGGTTCAGCAGGATCTGGTCGTCCTCCTCGCCGTATCCGGCATGGATGATCCAGAGCCGGTCGATGATCCCGTCGCTGTCGGTGTCGTACGGCGCCCAGTCGAACGCCGGGTAGGCGGCCTTGACGGCTTCCAGGGCGTCGATGACCAGTTGCCGCGAATCGCCGGCGCCGGGGATGCCCCCGCTGCTCGCGGCGCTCGTGGCGCCGGACCGGCGCCCGGGCACCGCGTCCGCGCCGTACCACCAGGTGGAGTTGGTGACCTGTACCCAGCCGACCACGTCGCCGGCGATTTCGTAGGCCTGGCCGGAAAAATCCAGGTAGTAGTCGCGGACGGACTTGCCGGAGAAATCGGCGTTCACCGGGGAGTTGTCTTCCCGCAGGTAGGAGAAGGTCCAGCCCGCCCCGAAAATGATGTTGCTGTAGAAGGCGGGCGAGAAATCCTCGGTCCATATCGTCTCGCCGGAGGCGTCCTCGGCCGAGAGCGGCCGGGGGATCTGGTTGTGCAGCGGCCCGGAGTAGGTGAAATTGCTGGTGCCGGCATAGCCGTACTTCGCGGCGAAGAACGCGGACGCGTTGGTGTTGCCGTAATTCACGCCGTCGTATTCCGTGCGCTCGCAGCGCCCGAGGGGATCCCACGTGGAAACGCCGGCCGTCCACGGGAACATGTTGGTGCCGGCGAACTCGACCAGGATCACCAGCACCCGGTCGTCGGCCGCCAGTTTCAGCCGGTCTATCGCCGCCTGCAGGGCGGCCTCCCGGGCCGCGAGCCCGCGGCCGGCCGGCAAGCGCTGCTGCCGCCGGAGTTCGTCGACCAGCCGGTCTCTCTCCCGGATGCGGCGGACCTCCGCCGGGTTGGGTTGGTCCCGTTCCGAGAAGGCGACGGGCCCGCCGGCGCCATCGCGCGGCATGACTGCCCGGGTGTGAGAAGGCATGAGCCCGCAGGCCAGCAGGACGGCTGCAAGAACCAAAATCCGCTTCATAGGCGCCTCCCCGGCGAGGATGGATTCTCATCCATGCACGGCGGAATGCTACCCCCGGGCGGCCGTCCGGTCCATGCCATTCCTGCCCTGGGGCCCGGGCGGGAGGGGCGGTTACCGCGCCGGTCCGGGATCCAGTATGCGCACGGCGGCCTGCTGACGGGCGTAACCGATATACTCGTAGCGCGCGCCGTTTTTCCTGATGTAGTCCTGCCAGGCCTTGAAGCCGTGGTTTTCCCAGTTGGGATAATTGAAGTAGTCGTCGAACAGGACGACTGTGCCCGCCTGCATGCGGTCGGCCAGGCCCTCCAGGATGTCGACCGTGGAGGAGTACAGGTCGCAGTCGATGTGGACGAAGGCCAGCGGGCCCGCATGTTGGGCTTTCCACGCGGGGATCGTGTCCTTGAACCAGCCCTTGTGAAGGGTCACGTTGGCGGGCACCTTCGGCAGCTTGCCCTTGAGGTTGAACGTCTCCTTGCCGAGGTCAAACCCGCTCCACGCCTCGGGAAGCCCCTCGAAGCTGTCGAAGCCATGGATGATCTGCCCCGCGGGCAACTGCTTGGCCATGTGCCGGATCGTGCCGCCGGTGAACACGCCGAATTCCACGTAGTGCCCCTGGGCCTTGACCTCGCGCAGGCTGTAGTCGATGAGGTCGCGCTGGGTGTCGAGCCCGACGGCGTCCAGGGCGTTCTTCTCGATGTAGTCCGTGGTCCGCTGGAGGGCGCGGAGCTTGAGCTCCCGCACGGGATGGATCTGACCCACTTCGATCAGGCGGTAGACCGCCTGCATAGCCCGATACAGATACAGTTTTACGCGGAATCCGGTAACCAGCATGTTGGCGCTCCCGTGTGTGTGGGAGTCTTCTATCCGCGCCGCCGTGGCGTGTCAACATCGCAGGCGGGGCCATGATCCGTGCGGAAAGGCCTTGGCGCAGCGGGTTCGTAGCCCCCGCGGTACAGCAGGCGCAACGAGCCTGCTGTTTTGTCCCCATGAGCATTTCAGGCCGGCGGGGGGCACAACATCCTTTTTCACGCAGAACTCACGTCCCGCGCACCGGGGCCCAACACAGGACGCGGAGTCTTGGGGCGAATGGAAGGAAAGGAGCGTCATGTACCTTCGAGAAGAACAAGACGCGGGCGGGCCGGAGCGGGAGGATTTTGAGCGCTGGGGCTTGGTTTCCGGCTCGGCGGCCGCCTGTGCCGTCCGGCCGACCGGCGGAATCAAGACACGCCGCCCGAAGACGCCGCCCCGCCGCCGGAGTCTCCCGGTTCCCGCGGCGGCGTGGGCGTGGTTGAACGTTGTAGGGCTGGGGGCGGCCCAGGCTACCACGTCACCATCAGACCGGCGTTGAGGCCGAGGCCATTGAGGTCCTCGTCCCCGACATCGAGGAAGATATAGCGCGCTTCGAGGAAGAGCGCCACGTCCTTGTACGGCGCGAATTCCAAGCCGCCCCCGATGTAGCCGCCGATCTCGTCGTCGTCGCCATCCTCGATGAAGTTATAGCTGGGCCCGCCGCCCACCATGAATTTCAACTTCTCCGAGACCGGCAGGTTCATCGCCAGGCCGAATTCCAGCGGCGTCACCGAGATTCCCGTGTCGCCTTCGCCCGCGTCGTTGAAATACGCGACATGGAAGTCGAACTGCAGCGCCGGCACCAGCTCGAACGTGAGCTTGAAACCCGGCCCGAACGCGTCGCCGCCCTCCCACCATGCGCCGTACAAGCCCCAGCCATTGTTGGCCTGCGCCCCGCCCGCTGCCAGGGCCAGGATCACCGCCGCCATCCCCACGATTCTCTTCATGTCCGTTCCTCCCGTGGTTGCAAAACCGACTGCGTTCCTTCATTCATTGGACGCCCAGTCCGCCCCTTTATTCAAGAAAAACGTGCCCGGCGGGCCCCGAATTTTGTTTTGATGCCGGGGGGCGGTTCCGATAACCTCGCCGCGCACGAAAAAAGGTACCGAACCATGAGAATTCTGTCCGGCATACAGCCCTCGGGGAAGCTGCACCTGGGGAATTACTTCGGGATGATGAAGCCCATCCTGGATCTGCAAAAGGAAGGGGAGGTCTTCCTCTTCATCGCGGACTACCATGCCCTGACGTCGGTGACCGATCCCCGCGCCATGCGCCAGGGCACGATGGATGTAGCCCTGGATTTCCTCGCTTGCGGCCTGGATACGGAGAAGACCCTGTTCTATCGCCAGAGCGACATCCCCGAGGTGACGGAACTGACCTGGCTGCTGTCCACGGTGACCCCGATGGGCCTGCTGGAGCGCTGCCACTCCTACAAGGACAAGGTCGCCAAGGGCCTGCCGGCGACGCACGGCCTGTTTGCCTACCCGGTGCTGATGGCGGCGGACATCCTGATCATGCACTCCCAGGTGGTCCCCGTCGGGCGCGACCAGAAGCAGCACGTCGAGGTCACCCGGGACATCGCGATCAAGTTCAACAACGTCTACGGCGAGGTCTTCACCCTTCCCGATCCGTCCATCCGCGACGAGGTGGCGGTGGTGCCGGGCGTGGACGGGCAGAAGATGTCGAAATCGTACAGCAACACCGTGGAGATATTCGGCGACCCGAAGGAATCCCGGGCGCAGATCATGCGGATTGTCACGGACAGCAAGACCGTGGCCGACCCGAAGGATCCCGACCAGTGCAACGTGTTCGCCCTGTACAGGCTGTTCGCCTCCGATGCGCAGCGCGAGGAGATGGCGGCGCGCTACCGGGCGGGTGGCCTGGGGTACGGCGAGGTGAAGAAGCAACTCTTCGAGATGTTCGACGCGCACTTCGCCCCGCTGCGGCAGCGCCGCGCGGAGTTGCAGAAGAACATGGACCACGTGCAGGCCGTGCTGCGGAGCGGCGCGGAGCGCGCCGCCGCCGTGGCGCGGGACACGCTGCGCCGCGCCCGCCAGGCCGTGGGTCTGGAATAGCCGCCCGAGGGAACGCGCATGCCTCCGCAGGAAGAATATAAAGTCCGGCTGGATGTCTTCGAGGGGCCCCTCGACCTCCTGCTCTACCTGATCAAGAAGGACGAGCTGGACATCTACGACATCCCCATCGAGCGCATCACGACCCAGTACATGCAGTACCTGGACCTGATGCGTATGCTGGACCTGAACATCGCCGGCGACTTCATCGTCATGGCCGCCACGCTCATGATGATCAAGAGCCGCATGCTCCTGCCCGTCGAGGAACGGACCGCAATGGAGGAGGAAGAGGAAGACGATCCCCGCTGGGACCTCGTCCGCCAGCTCGTGGAGTACAAGAAGTTCAAGGACGCCGCCCTGCACCTCGAGACGCTGGAGGAGCAGCGGCTGGACGTCTTCGCGCGCGAGGGCGAGCACGTCCAACTGGGGCCCGCGCCAGAGATCGCCCTGCACGACGTCAGCCTGTTCGACCTCATTACGGCGTTCGGCGACGTGCTGAAGCGGGTGAAGACGGAGGAACTGAAGGAGATCTTTTCCGAGCGCTTCACGGTGGCGGAGAAGATGGAGCAGATCGTACGGAGGCTGCAGGTCGAGGAAAAGATATCGTTCGGGAGCCTGTTCGCGCACATGGCCTCCCGGCACGAGATCGTCTGCACCTTCCTGGCGCTGCTGGAACTGATCCGGCTCCGGCAGCTGGTCGCCCGGCAGGAGTCGTCGTTCCAGGAAATCGTTCTGTTGAGGGCCGAGGGCCTGTGATAAAGGTCGGAACACCATGAGCGATGTCGACATACTGCCCGAACTCAAGGAAATCATCGGGGCGATGCTCTTCGTGGCGCGCCAGCCGCTGACGCTGGCCGACCTGAAGCGCGTGATGGGCCAGGTGGCCGAAACCCAGGGCGGGATCACGAAGGATTACGCGAAGGCCTCCGAGGCCGACCTGGGCGCGGCGCTGCAGCAGCTCAAGGTGGATCTGATCGAAAAAAGGGTGGGCCTCGAAATCAACGAGGTAGCCAACGGGTTCCGGATGGAGAACAACGCGCTCTGCGGGCCGTGGCTGCGCCACCTCCTGGAAAAGGGGCGGCCCTCCCGCCTGTCCCGCCCGGCGCTGGAAACGCTGGCGATCATCGCGTACCGCCAGCCCTGCACGCGGGCGGACATCGAGAAAGTCCGCGGCGTGGCCGTGGACCAGATCATCCGCAATCTCCTCGAAATGCAGTTGATCCGGATCACCGGGCGCAGCGAGTTGCCGGGCCGGCCGTGGCTGTTCGGCACCACCCAGCGCTTCCTGGAGCATTTCGGCCTGCGGGACGTCGACGACCTGCCCAGCGTGCAGGAACTGCGGCGCCTGGAGACCGAGCAGATCCGCAAGTCGGCCCCGGCGGAAGCGCCCGCCGGCGAATCACCGGAGGGCGCCCCCGCCGCGGAGGCCGCCCCCGAAGAATCGTCCGCGGACGGGATGCCGCCGGAAGAAGAAGACGAGGAAGAATTCGAAGAAGAGGATGAGGAAGAGTACGAGGACGAAGAGGACGACGACGAGGAGGAAGAGGGGGAGGCGCCATGAGCCTGGACGATCTCCGCGGGAAAATCGACGGGCTGGATGCCGACCTGGTTCGCCTCCTGAACGAGCGGACGCGCCTCGCGCTGGAAATCGGCAGGGTGAAGGAAGCCGGGGCGCAGGAAGTCTATGTCCCGGCCCGCGAAAAGGCGGTGCTGGACCGGGTGGACACCCTGAACGCGGGGCCGCTGCCGGCCGAATCGATGCGGGCCATCTACCGCGAGATCATGTCCGCGTCGCTGGCCCTGGAACGGAAAGTGGCGATCGCGTACCTCGGCCCCCCGGCGACGTTCACGCACCAGGCCGCGCGGAGCCGGTTCGGAGCGAGCGTGCAGTACGCCCCCTGCGAGACCATCGGCGAGGTCTTCGCCGCCGTCGAAAAGAAGTCGGCCGACTACGGGGTCGTGCCGATCGAGAACTCGACCGACGGGGCGGTGACCCACACGCTGGACCAGTTCACGGACACGCCGCTGAAGATCTGCGCCGAGATCTACCTGCCCATCTCGCACAACCTGCTGGCGAAGTGCCCGAAGGGCGGGATCAAGCGCTTGTACAGCAAGCCCGAGGTGTTCGGGCAGTGCCGGCGGTGGCTGCACGAGAACATGCCCGGCGTCGAACTGATCTCCTCGTCCAGCACCGCGCGCGCGGCGGAGACCGCGGCCCGCGAGCCGGGCAGCGGCGCCCTGGCCAGCGCCCTGACGGCGGACCTGTACGGGCTGGATCTCCTGGAGCAGGATATCCAGGATCTCGGCGGCAACACGACCCGCTTCCTCGTCATCGGCCCGCGCTACGGGGCGGCCACGGGCCGGGACAAGACCTCGCTGCTCTTTGCCGTCAAGCACCGCGTGGGCGCCCTCTACGACGCGCTGTCGGCGTTCAAGCGGTACCAGATCAACATGACCAAGATCGAGAGCCGTCCGAGCAAGACGAAGGCGTGGGAGTACTACTTCTTCGTCGACCTCGAGGGGCACGCGGACGATCCGCCGGTCCAGAAGGCGCTGGCCGACCTCGGCGAGCATTGCACGCTGATGACCGTCCTCGGCGCCTACCCGCGGGCCGCCGGCCCGGATGCATAGGAGCACCTCCGCCATGAAACACATCGCCAATCCGTGGGTGCAGGGCCTCGGCACGTACGAGCCCGGGCGCCCGATCGAGGAGGTCGCGCGCGAGCTCGGCTTCGCGAACATCGAGGAGGTCGTCAAGATCGCCTCGAACGAGAACTCGCTGGGCCCGTCGCCGAAGGCCGTGCAGGCCATGATCCAGTCCGCGCCGCGGATGCACCTCTATCCCGACGGCAGCGCTTTCTACCTTCGCCGAGCCCTCTCCCGGAAGCTCGGCGTGCACATGGACGAGATCCTCGTCGGCAACGGCAGCAACGAGATCATCGAGCTGATGGGTCACGTCTTCCTGCAGCCCGGCTCGAACATCGTCATGGCCGACCGCGCGTTCGTGGTCTACAAGCTCATCGCCGCGGCCCTGCAGGCGGAGACGATCAGCGTGCCGATGCGGCGTTTCACGCACGATCTCGATGCCATGCTGGAGGCCATCACGCCGGCCACTCGGATCGTCTTCATCGCGAACCCGAATAACCCGACCGGGACCATGGTGGACGGCGCCGCCCTCGACCGGTTCATGGAGCGCGTGCCGGGACATGTCGTGGTCGGCCTGGACGAGGCGTATATCGAGTTGCTGCCGCCGGAGCGGCAGCCGAACACGTTGACATACGTCCGGGAGGGGCGCCATGTGTACCTGCTGCGGACCTTCTCGAAGACCTACGGGCTGGCCGGCCTGCGCGTCGGCTACGCCGTGGCCCCGAAGCAGGGCATCGAGTTGCTGCACCGGGTTCGGCAACCCTTCAACGTCAACGCCATGGCGCTGGAGGCGGCGCGCGCGGCGCTGGAGGACGACGAGTACGTGGAGCGCACCCGGAAGATGGTCGGGGAGGGCATCGAGCAACTCGAGGCCGCCTTCGACGGCATGGGCCTGGAATACGTGCCCTCGGTCGCGAACTTCATCCTGGTCAAGGTCGGGCGCGGCCGCGAGGTGTTCGACGCCCTCCAGCGACGGAAGGTCATCGTCAGGCCGATGGACGGCTACGGGTTGCCCGATCACGTCCGGGTCACCGTGGGCCTGAAGGCCGAGAACGAGCTCTTCCTGCGTGAATTGAAGGCGGTCCTGGCCGAAAGGGGAGCGGCATGATCATCGTTTTGCGGCGCGACGCCACCGAGGAGCAGATCGGCCACCTGGTGGAGACGATCAAGGCCTGGGGCCTGGACTCGCACTTGAGCCGCGGCACGGAGCGGACCATCGTCGGCGTGATCGGCGACGAGCGGACGATCCGGTCCAAGCCGCTGGAGGCCATCCCCGGCGTCGAGTCGGTCATGGCCGTGCTCAAGCCCTACAAGCTGGCCAGCCTGGAATTCCGGCCGGAGCGCACGCGGATCACGATCCCGCCGGTCAAGCCGGGCGGGACACCGGTCGAGATCGGCGGTCCGTCCGTGGTGGTGGTGGCCGGCCCCTGCTCGGTGGAAACCCGCGAGATGCTCTTCGACATGGCGGCGATGATCCAGCGCGCCGGCGCCGGGCTCCTGCGCGCCGGCGCCTTCAAGCCGCGCACCTCGCCGTACGCGTTCCAGGGCCTGGGTGTCGAGGGCCTGCGCTACCTGGCCGAGGTCCGGACCGAACTCGGGCTGCCGATCATCACCGAGGTGATGGACACCCGGGACGTCGAGATGGTCGCCGAGGTGGCGGACATTCTCCAGATCGGCGCGCGGAACATGCAGAACTTCAACCTCCTGAAAGCCGTCGGCCGCTGCCGCAAGCCCGTGCTGCTCAAGCGCGCGCTGGCCGGGACGATCGAGGAGCTGCTGATGAGCGCGGAGTACATCTTGAGCGAGGGCAACCGGCAGGTGATCCTGTGCGAGCGCGGCATCCGGACCTTTGAAAAGGCGACGCGCAACACGCTGGACATCAGCGCCGTGCCGGTGATCCGCCGCGAGAGCCACCTGCCGGTTTTCGTGGACCCGAGCCACGGCACGGGAGTCTGGCCGCTGGTTTCGCCGATGGCGATGGCCTCCGTGGCGGCCGGGGCCGACGGGATCATGGTGGAGGTGCACCCGAATCCCGAGCAGGCGCTCTCCGACGGACCGCAGGCGCTGTTGCCGAAGACCTTCGAAAAGATGATGAAGGATCTGCGGGCCGTCGCGCAGGCCGTGGGACGGACCCTATGAAGACGGTCGCGGTCATAGGCCTGGGCCTGATGGGCGGCTCGCTGGGCTTGGCGCTCAAGGCCGCCAATTTCACAGGGAAGATCCGCGGCTACGCGCGCCGGGCGGAGACCCGCGACGAGGCCTTGCGGCGGGGCGTCGCGGACGAGGCCTTCGACGACGCGGGCGTGGCGGTGGAGGGCGCGGACCTAGCGGTGTTCTGCGCGCCGATCCTCGCTATTCCGCCGCTCGTCAGCAACGCCCGCGCCCACCTCGCGCCGGGCTGCCTGCTGACGGATGTCGGCAGCACCAAGGCCTATCTGGCCGCCCAGATCGGTTCCCGCCTGCGGGGCACGACCTCCGTTTTCATCGGCAGCCACCCGATCGCCGGCTCGGAGCAGCAGGGCCTCGGCGCCGCCCGCGCAGACTTGTATCGGGGAGCCACGGTCGTCCTGACGCCCGGCCCGGAGGCGCCCCCGGAAGCCCTGCGGGCGTTGCAGGCGTTCTGGGAAGGGGTCGGCGGGGTGGTGCGGGTACTGGATCCGGAGGAGCACGACCGGGTGCTGGCCCGGACCAGCCACCTGCCGCACCTGGCGGCGGCCCTGCTGGCTTCTACGGTCGGGCGGGACAAGGATTCCGCCCGCCAGGCCGAGTTCTGCGGGACGGGTTTTCGCGACGCGACGCGGATCGCGGAGGGCTCGCCCGAGGTCTGGCACGACATCCTGCGCACCAACGCGGCCGACGTGGCCCGCGAACTGCGGGCCTTTGCGGACGAAGCGGTCCAACTTTCAAACTTGATTGAAGAGGGACAGTTCGACAGCATAAAGCGATTCTTGGCGCAGGCCCGCGAGCGACGGCGGATCCTGGCGCGTGCCCGGGCGGGGGAGGATACGCAAGGCTGATATATGATCCCGAAATCACAGTCCGTCCTGATCAACCCCGCGAGCCGGCTCGGCGGGACGCTGGCTGTTCCCGGCGACAAGAGCATCTCCCACCGCGTAGCCATGCTTGCGGCCCTGGCCAAGGGGACGTCGAAGGTGCAGAACTTCCTCCAGAGCGAGGATTGCCTGAACACGCTGCACGCGATGGAGCGGCTCGGTGCCCGGTCTTTTTTCACCGACGACGGCGAATTGACCGTCCAGGGCACCGGCGGCAAGTTCCTGGAGCCGGTGGACCCGCTGGACCTTGGCAATTCCGGCACGGGCATGCGGCTGCTGGCCGGGCTGCTGGCCGGCCTCCCGGTCACCGCCGAGCTCACAGGGGACGAATCCCTCCGCTCGCGCCCCATGAACCGCATCAAGGAGCCCTTGGAAAAGATGGGGGCCTCGGTCGAACTGCTCGGCGAAAGCGGCCGTCCGCCCATCCGGGTCCGCGGGGGCGGTCTGAAAGGCATGGACTACGCGATTCCCGTGGCCAGCGCCCAGGTCAAGTCGTGCATCCTGCTGGCGACGCTCTTCGCGGAGGGAACCACGACCATCACCGAGGTCCTGCCCACGCGGGACCATACCGAGCGGCTTTTTCGGATGGCCGGCATCGCCCTGGAAGTCGAGGGGCTGCGCGTCCGCATGAAGGGCCACGGGGCCAAGGGCCCGAAGCTGAAGGCGCGGGCCTGGGAGGTGCCCGGCGATTTCTCGTCCGCCGCCTACGCGCTGGCCGCCGTGGCGGCCCGGCCCGATTCGTCCGTGACCGTCACGCACGTCGGGCTCAATCCCCGGCGCACGGCCTTGCTGGACGTCCTCCGGCGCATGAACGCCCGCGTCGACGTGGCCGTCCGCAGCCGGCCCGACGAGGCCGAGCCGTTCGGCGACGTGACGGTGTCCGGCGCCCGGCTCAAGGGCACGACGGTCGGCGGGGAGGAGATCCCGGCACTCATCGACGAACTGCCGCTCGTCGCCATCCTGGGCGCGCTGGCCGAGGGCGAAACGGTCATCCGCGATGCCCGCGAGCTCCGGGTCAAGGAGTCCGACCGCATCACCTGCATGGCCAACAACCTGAAGATCCTCGGCGTGGACGTGGAGGAGCGCGAGGACGGCATGGTCATCCGGGGCCCGGCCCGGCTCCAGCCGGTGGCCGGCATCCAGAGCTACGGCGACCATCGCATCGCCATGTCGCTGGCCGTGCTCGGGCTGTATGGCGAGGGCCCGGTGTGCGTGCACAATATCGCCTGCGTCTTGACCTCGTATCCGGCGTTCTGGGACCATCTCATTGCATTGGGGGCACATGTCGAATAATCCATCAGTCAGCGTCGTGGCCATTGACGGGCCTTCCGCGTCGGGGAAATCCACCGTGTCCAAGCGGGTCGCCCAGGAACTGAAGTTCACCTACGTGGATTCGGGGTCGCTCTACCGGGGCATGACCTGGAAGGCCCTGCGCGAGGGCGTCGAGATCGCGCGGCCCGATCAGGTCGTCGACCTGATGAACCGGATGCAATTCGAGTTCTACGCGGAAAACTGCATAGTCCTCTTCACCATCGACGGTGAGGATCCGGGCCTGCAGATCCGGTCCGAACCCGTCCGCGAAAACGTGGCCGACATAGCGGCCATCCCGGAAGTCCGGGCGTTCCTTGTCGCTCGGCTGCAGGAAATGGTCCGGTTCGGGGATATCGTCATGGAAGGCCGGGATATCGGGACCGTCGTTTTCCCGGAAACGCCGTTCAAATACTACCTCGACGCCGATCCCGAGGAGCGGGCCCGCCGCCGCAGCCTCGAGCTCAAGAGCATGGAAGGGGTGGGGGACGTCCACAAGGTGTTGGATTCGCTCAAACGCCGGGACAAAAAGGACAGCACTCGGAAGACGGCCCCGCTGCAGATCGCCCTGGGCGCCCGCGTGATCAATTCCACCTCCATGAGCATCGAGGAAGTGGTCGCGCAGATCGTGGCCGAGGTGCGGGCCGCGCGGGGAGCATGAAAGGCGGATACTTCATGTACAGGGTGGTCAGCGGGGCCACCCGGATCTGGCTGAAGATCTGGCTGCATCTGGAATCACACGACGCGGAAAATGTCCCGGCCTCGGGCGGATGTGTCCTCGCTTCCAATCACGCCAGCTATCTCGATCCGCCGATCGTCGCTTGCGGGTTGAAACACCGCGTCGTTCGGTTCATGGCCCGTGACACGCTCTTTGCCGGACGGTTCCGGAATTGGTTCTTCCATGGGATCAAGTGCGTGCCGCTGGACCGCACGCGCGGCGACGTGGCGGCGCTCCGCAAGGGAATACAACTCCTCAAGGAGGGCGAGGTCCTCGGACTATTTCCGGAAGGCACGCGCTCGCCGGACGGCCAGTTGAAGCCCGCGAAGGGCGGCATTGGCTTCCTGATCGCCAAGGCCGGCGTACCCGTCGTGCCGATTTACGTCGGCGGCACCTTCGAAGCGTTTCCCAAAGGTGCCAAACATATCAAGCGTGGCAAAGTGTGCGTTTACTACGGTCGCCCGATCAGCTTTGCCGAGATCAGCGGGCTTGGAGAAGGAAAGGAATCCTACCAAGCCATTGGCGATCTCATCATGTCCAGAATCGCGCTTTTGCGTGACAAAGCGGCTTCGCTGCAGGCTTAAGCGCGCCATTTCGGCACACCCGTTCCTTTCCGTTTTCGCTGTATGCGTAAAACTTGATCCATATTATATTCATAATCAATATGATACGATTATCAAGTCGGAATGATGTCGTGTCGGCCTCCTGATTGTGTCAAAACATAATCTATAAGTGGTTGAAAACAAAAGGATTCTTGACATCAGGCGGAAGAGTGGTAATCATCAAGCAGAAAATTTGCCGCCCTTGCAGTATCGGTTGGAACAGTTGGTTTGGAAAAACCGCGGGATGGATCGATGATATACACGAGTTGGGGTGTTGTGCTGGCCTGCGGCAAGGACGAGCAGTTCACGCCGGAAACCACCACGCCTTTCATCAATCTGGGCGGCAAGCCGATTCTTGTTCATGCGCTGACGGCGCTGGAGCACTGCATCGACATCATGGGTGTGCTGGTGGTCGCGGACAAAACGCGGATCGACAGCGTGCAGGGCATGGCCCAGATGTTCGGTTTGTCAAAAGTGAAAAAGGTGGTCGGCGGTTTCGGTTCGAGGCAGGCTTCCATGCAGTCGGCGCTCAAGGCGCTGGATGAAGAAGCGAACCTGATCGTGGTTCACGAAGGTTCGCGCCCGTTCACCAAGCCGGACCTGATTTCGGAAGTCATCAAGATCGCCAAGCGGTATGGGTCCGGCGTGGCGGCCCAGCCGATCCCGGACGCGGTCAAGGAAACGCGCAAGGGACTGACGGTGGCGAAATCCGTCACGGGCGGCGCGTACTGGATCGCGCAGACGCCCCAGGCGTTTCGGCGGGACCTGCTGGAGAAGGGTCTGAAGGCCGCCGCGAAAAAGAAAGTCGAATTGGATGACGAAGCCTCGGCCCTGGACTTGGTGAGCGCGGAGGTGCGCCTCGTGGAATCGCCCGCGGGCAACATGCGCATCCGGTCGGCGTCCGATTTCGCGCTCGCGATGGCGCTGCTGAAGGGGTGAGTTCCGCTCCGCCCCGGCCCGAAATACCAGGAGAATTCCATGAAGTGGTTCCCATCGATTTCAACGGCCGCTTGTGTCCTGGCGGCGGCGTGCGGGACGGGTTGCACCATGGCCCGGATGGCCGTGCCGCCCGACCTGCCGGCCTCGGCGGCCGCCCTGCCGGTCGAGGGGAAGAAGACCTTCAGCTTCGACGAGTCGTTTCATTTCGGAACCTACCGCGTCGAGAAGGTCCGCCGGGGCTGGACCCGGACCACGGCCTGGCGTTTCATCGGCTTCGAAAGCGGCAAGTCCAAGCAAACCTACGAGTTCACCCTCCGGGCCGCGGGGGACGATCCCTGGACGGCCCATTGCGCCACGGGCGTGCGGTGGAAGGAAATGGAATTCGAGAATTTCCTGGATACGGGCGGGACCTTGACGTGACCGTTCAAGTCGAAGACCGTCTTCGCCTGCACGTTCGAGGGCCAGGGCCGGTCCTGGAAGCTGGCGATGGGC